>JAEEQO010000177.1 GCA_016285335.1 Victivallales bacterium
TGAAACGGCATGAAACGGCATTCCGGCGGCGGCGCGGCGAACAGGGGCAGGTGCTCATCCTGGCGGTGGTCGCGCTCATCCTCGTCATCATGGCGATCCTGCTGCTCTTCGACGTTCAGAACATCATTCGCGGCAAGGTGAAGGCGCAGAACGGCGTGGACGCCGCCGCGCTGACCGGGGCCGAATGGCAGAAGCATTCCCTGAACCTCATCGGCGAACTGAACCTGGTGCGCGCCGCCGGGACGCTGATCTCCGACCCGTTCTTCGCCAAGGGCATCATGAACGACCCGAACTCGAATGCGTCGGAATTCTTTGCGGACATCCAGCCGATCGATCCCGAGGAGTTTACGAGATTCCCGGAAAAGAGAGAATTTTACAACGCGGACGGCTCGGTGAACGTCGAAAAACTGGTTCTGGAGATCATCCGCGTGGAGAAGCAGAAACGCTACCTCGACGCCTTGGACAAGCTCGTTTCCCAGCTCCAGACGCGCATTTCGTTTGTCGGCCCGCTGATCGGATTCGGCGCGGCGCAGCAGGCGGCGAAAAACAACGGCATCACTTATGACGACGACGCCAGCGACTTCTTCATCATGTACATGAACCTTCTCGGAGACACCGGCATTTACGAGCGCATCGCGCCGGTCTTCGTCAACGACTACGCCTGGCGGACTCCGTACAACTACATGCTCAGCTCCATCCTGGACTACTCCATCCGGCACAACGATTTCTCCGACCGGACCGAATCCAGGTCGTACGGGATCGCCGCCAGCACCAAGATCGAGTTCGCCGGGATGCCCTCGCTTGTTACCAATCCGCCGTCGGACTTTTCGAACTACCTCGGGAACAAGGATTTCTACGAGATGATCCATGCGCGCGACTGGTGCGGGCTCGACCGGCTCCTCCGCCTGAGTTTCGGCGGCAACTGGTGGGGCGACTTCGAGGTCGACTTCGATGAGAATTTCTCCGGGCAGTCCGAGATACTCCCGCTTCACATCGAGTTCTCCAGATCCGAGAACCCTTACACGCGTGCGGTCGAGGAGAATGTCCTGAGCAAATATCTTCGGAACGACCAGCGCCTTTTCACCGAGATGTTCAACCGGGAAGAGCCGTACCAGTACACCGTGGACGACGACGTCGTGCAGCGCGAGGAGACCGAGGGCAGAAACCGCACGTACTACACCTACACCAAGATCGCCATCACGGTCGACCAGCCGCTGGAGACCTACAACGACGAGGATGCCGACCGCAAGTACGACCTTCTGCCGCGCCTCACATGGGCGACCTATGACAGCAAATGGACCGCCTACGACAGCGAAAAATCGGAATGGGAGGAGTATTTGCGCGGCAGGTTCAAGCCCGGGATGGACTACAGTTCGGGCGCTCTCTCCTTCTTCGAGGCGCGGCAGCAGACTGTCACCGTTTCCGGGGCCATGGGCCGCCCGCGCCGCGGGAACCGTGCTCCCGATGTCGGGCAGGTCTTCGCCTCCGCGCAGACGAACGGCGAGGCGCAGGGCGTCTCGAGCGCGCTCAACCGCCTGAACAACCCGCGTTCCCTCGACAGCATCGAGACGAACGCCGAGGCCAAGCCGATCGGACGCATCCGGAAAGCCGACGGCACGTTCATTCGTCCGTTCGAGGCCGGACGCATGGTCCTGCCCGTCTTCACGGAAACGGCGCTGATCCCGATCGCGCTGGAGCCTGCCGACGGTTTCTCCATGCTGGACATCGGCTGGATGTACTACCTCACGGAATTCGTCCCGCTCCTCTCCGGCAGCCCGAGCATTCAGGACGCCTGGGACCGCGCCGCAAGGCTTTATCCGGGCCACCTCCGCTATTTCTCGTACTATGTCGCCGCGCTTGCCATGCTCGACAACCCCGCGTTCCGCCGGGCCGGCATCGAATGGCTGGACGCGCCCGCCGTCTGGGGCAGAGACGCCAACGGCAACCGCTATCCGATCAGGACCCACCGCGAGGAAGACTGCACGGGGCGCTGGGGCGGCAACGGCGGCAGCGGCGGCTGGGGCGGCATTTATCCCCGCAACGGCGGCCCGTCCAAACTTCACTGATCCGGACGCCGTTCCCGGACGACAACGCAAAGGAACATTGCATCATGCCTGATTTTCCGTTCAAATCCATCATCGTCGGACTTCTCGAAGTCAACTGCAGCCTGGTCCAGTTGCCCGGCTCGCGCACGCTGTATATCATCGATCCGGGCGGCGACTGGAAGCTGATCGAAGCCGAATCGAGGCGGTTCGACTACGACGAGGCCGTCATCCTCTTCACGCACGCCCATGTCGACCACATTTCCGCCGCGGGCGAGATCGCCGACGCCCTCAACATCAGGCGCGTCTACCTCAACCCCGCCGACAAGCCCATCTACTACAGCTCCGGCAACACCGTCGGAAACTACATCCCCGCCGCGGAGAATCTGCCCGACACGATCTGGTCGCCGGACGAACCGCGCATGCAGGTGCTTCCGTGCCCCGGTCATTCCCCCGGCGGCACGTCCTACTATTTCCCCGAGCTCGCCACCGTCTTCTCCGGCGACACGCTTTTCTACGAATCCGTCGGCAGGGCCGACCTGCCCGGCGGCGATGAAACCGTGCTTCTGGATTCGGTCCGGGACCGGCTGTTCAAGCTACCCGACGACACGCGCGTCGTGCCGGGGCACGGCCCGTTCACGTCCATCGGGTATGAGAAGAAGCACAATCCCTTCGTCGTCTGAGGGAGGACAAGTCCTCCACTGAATCAGTTCGCGGCTGTCGCTCGCGAACACGGCAAGCCGTGCTGAAGCAGTTCGCGGCTGTCGCTCGCGAACACGGCAGGCCGTGCTGAATCAGTTCGCGGCTGTCGCTCGCGAACACGGCAAGCCGTGCTGAAGCAGTTCGCGGCTGTCGCTCGCGAACACGGCAAGCCGTGCTGAATCAGTTCGCGGCTGTCGCTCTTTTCCTATTCCGCTTCCGCGCCGCCGTAGAGTTTCCGCCACGCCGCCGCCCGGAGCACCATGTTGTCGCGGACGGACTCGGCGAAGAAGAACAGGTCGTTTGCGTGGAAGACGCCTTCGCCCATCTGCGCGCTCGCGTCGTACTCGCTGTCGCCCGGCAGGTCCACGATCAGCGCGCCGCGGTCCGGGTCGATGCGGACGCCGCCCAGCAATGATGGATTGAATGTCCCCGCGGGCTCCTTTTCGGACACGTAGTAATACGCCTTGCCGAGCACGCCCGCCGCCTCGGCGGGAGCGTCGTCCGCCGTCCAGCTCACCGGATTGACCGCGTACCCGCCGGGCACGGTGAAGATGTTGTCTCCGGCGTCCGCCGAAATGGTGTTCCAGCTCAGGATCACGCCGATGTCGTCCGCGCCCGTTCCCCGGCGGATGCCGCGTCCCGCGAAATCGCGGTCGATCTCGTCAGCCGTCTTCTTCGGCAGTCCGGCCAGGTATGCGGCCGCGAACCCGGATTCGGGCGTGATCTCCGGCGTGCTGCGGAGGAGTTCGTACAGGTCGGAAGCGCCCTGGCTGTGCCCGATCAGGATGTACGGCATGCCGGGCTTGTGCAGGCGTTCCAGGAAGTACAGGAACGCCGTTTTCGTGTCCTCGATGCCGTACCGCAGGAGCGTCCCGCCGAGGTCCGCCGTGAAGTCGGTTTCCAGCGTGGTCAGATAGTCCGCCTGCCGCACGAACGGCGCATACAGCTTCAGCGGATGCACCGGGTCTGCCAGCAGCCCGAACGTGAGGTCGATGTAGTTCAGCGATTTCGTGCGGATGCTGTCGAACCGGCAGTCCATCACCGGGCGCCGTTTGTTCGCGAAAAGCGTCGGGTAGATGTAGAACACCTCGAACTCGGGGAGGACGGACTCCGTCGCGCCCATTTTCACCCAGCTTGCCGAATTGGCATAGTCCGGCGCGGGCGGGATGACCGGCGGCGCGGCGGCCCCCTCCGGGTCCGGCGTTCCGCCGTCCGGGCCGGAAAGCGAACAGGCGCACGGCATGAGGATCGCGAGGCAGACGGAAAAAAGGAGGAAGCTTCGCAGAAGGCGGAATGTTTTGGATGCGGCGGAATTCATGGCTGGTACTCTCCCGTCCGGACGGCTCCGGTGTGGATTTCAGAAAAACGGCCGCATTAATTTACCCCTGAAAACGGGAAAAAACAAGGCCGGACGACTTTTTTTCGTTTTTTTTCGCTTTTCCGTTTTCTTTTTTGCGTTCCCTTGCTATATTTCTATGGCAAAGTATTTTTCAACGTCATATTTTCTAAAGGAGTCCCTCTCATGAAGGTCATTCGTCTGATTCCCGCCGCGGCCGTCGCCGCATGCCTTGTTTTTACCGCCTGCTCCGACTACGTGGGCAAAGAATCCACGCATCCGCTCTACGCCAAGGCCATGACCGCGAAAAGCTCGAAATCCTACCGCGAAGCCGCCGAAAGCCTGGAGGAATTCCTCACGATCTGCCCGAAGTCCCCGAAGGCGCATTACGACGTGGCGCTGATCTACAAGGAAAACCTCGAGAACTATCCCGCCGCCATCTACCACCTGCTGAAGTATCTTGAGCTCAGCGGCGAGACCATCTCCAAGGAAGACCAGGCCGCCATCCGCAGTTATGTCCAGACCTGCGAACAGCGCATGTTCGAGGCCTATCGCGTCCGCAACGACATCAAGCTGGCGGACGACGTTCCGCAGGCCGATCCTGCCAAGCTCGCGTCGAAGAACGCCGAGATCCTCGCTCTCCGCGAGAAACTTCAGAAATACATCGACACCGACAAGGCGCTCCGGGCGCAGAACGACGAACTCCGCAAGCGTTTGGAAAACGCGGCTTCGTCCGCCTCGGCGGCTGCCAAGCCGGCGACGGGTTCGGCAGGCATGCGCGCAATCGAAGAACCGCCCAAAAACACGACCTCGGCCCGCTCCGGCGGCATCCCGTCCTCCACGACCGGCACGCCCGGCACCACGGTCGCCGGCGAGAACGGCGTCCGCTACTACTACGTGGGGAAGGGCGAGGGCCTGCAGGTCATCGCGCAGAAGATGTACGGCAAGGCCTCCATGTGGAAGACCATCCAGGAAGCCAACAACCTCCCCGACAACGCCGTCCTGAAGCTCGGGCAGCGTCTCGTCATCCCGCCCAAGCAGTGACCTGAAGAAGGGGAAGGCATCATCATGAAACGTTTCAGCCACTGGTGCGCGGCCGCGCTGATCCCGCTTCTTGCCGCATGCAGCGTCAGCCTCATTCCCCAGACCGACTACAACGAGCCGCGGACGTTCGACCTCGTTTCGCCCGCGCCGCTTGACGGCCTCCCGTTCATCGTCGAGGTCGATGCGTTCTCCAACGAATGTTCCGGCAGGTTCAAGATGGTGTTCCGCGAGGAGACTAACCGCATCAGCGTCGACGAGTACAACCGCTGGTCGATGCCGCCCGGAGCCATGCTCACCAAGTATCTCGCCGCGCGGTTCGCCGCTCCGTCCAACAACCAGGGCAGGGCGAAGAAGCCGGTGTTCGAGCTCGACGGGTCCGTTCTGGCATGCGAACTGAACAGGACCACGAAGGAAGTCGACCTCATGATCCACTACTTCATCGTCGAGCCCGGCGAAGAGGATTTCAAGATCACGGGGACCGAAGACTACAGCATCCCGGTCGCCGATACCACCGCCGAAGCGTTCGCGGACGGCATCAATAAAGCCGCGGAGAAATTTGCGGACCATATCGTGGGCGTCCTGAAGAAAGAGATCAGCGACCGCGCGGCCGACGCGAAGGCCCCGGCGGCGAAATGATCCCGTTCTCCGTCCGCTTCCCGTACCGCGCCTCAGCTCCCGCCCGGCCATGAGCATTGTGATCGACCCTGACGCCGTCTTCAGGCATTTTTACCCGGAGGACACGCCCCTCCGGCGGCTTCTGCTGCGCCACTGTACGCAAGTCCGCGACAAGGCGCTTGCCATCCTCACGAACCCGTCGCGCCCGCCGCTTGAGCTTGATCCCGCGCTCGTTTCCGCGGGCGCCATGCTGCACGATGTCGGCGTCCTGCAATGCCATGCCCCGTCCATCCTCTGCGAGGGCGCGCGTCCCTACATCGCGCACGGGATCATCGGCGCGGAAATGCTCCGCGCCTACGGGCAGGAGCACGGGATCGACTTGGAGTCGTTCGCCC
>JAEEQO010000178.1 GCA_016285335.1 Victivallales bacterium
CCCGATCTTGCCGAAGAGCGCCTTGGCGACGCGGAGGTTCATCGGCACGTCGTCGACGATGAGGATGCGGAGCGCCTTCAGGTCGCGCGCAACGGCTTCCGCCTCGGGTTTGGACTTGTCCTGCGCCCTGGCCGCTTTTGCGCGGTAGCGTACGGAGTTGAGCGTCACCGCGAACGTGCTCCCCTCGCCCATCCTGCTGGTGCAGGTCAGCTCGCCGTTCATGCACGCGGCAAGGCGCTTCGAAATGGAGAGCCCGAGGCCCGTGCCGTTGTTCACGGCATTCGTGCCGCGCATGTTGGAGAGCTGGACGAACGGTTCCATGAGCTTCTTCTGGTCCTCCTCGGAAATGCCGATTCCGGTGTCGCTGACGGCGCAGCGGAGCGTGCCGGTGTCCGCGGAATCCGAGTCCGGCGTGAAGGAGACGTGGAGCGTGATCGCGCCTTTTTTCGTGAACTTGACGGCGTTGCCGAGCAGATTGATCAGGATCTGGCGGATGCGGATGTTGTCGACGTCGAGTTCCGGGAGGTCGTCCGGCACGTCGGAGACGAGCTGGTTGCCGTTCTCCTGCGCTCGGAACGTGAAGATGAGCAGGACCTCGCGGCAGAGGGCGTTGAAGTCGGTGAACGCGGTGATGATCTTCATCTGCTTCGCCTCGAGCTTGGAAAGGTCGAGCACGTCGTTGATGAGCATGAGCAGGGCGTTTGCCGAGGAGGAAATGGCGTCGAGGTATTCCTTCTCCTGGTCTTTGGAGACGCCGCCTTCGCGGAGAAGCTCGGCGAATCCGATGACGGAGTTCAGCGGCGTGCGGATCTCGTGGCTCACGCTGGCGATGAAGAAGCTCTTCGCCTTGTCCGCCGCCTGGGCACGTCCCAGAGCATCCATGATGAGCGCCTGCGCCTGTTTTCTGGCGAGGACGACCTCGATCATGTGCGCCGTGGCGCTCAGCAGCGAAATATCGTTGTCCGTGAAGGTGTGGTCGATGCCCTCGAAATCGAATCCGACGGTCCCCCTCACTTCGCCTTCGCAAACGATGTTCGAGAGGAAGATCGCGTGAAGGTCGAGCGCGAGCGCCGCCTGGTGCCAGTCCTCCTTCACGATGCTCCAGTCGAAGGAGGCGATGTCGCTGCACACGAACATGCGGCTGTCATCCGCATTCTGCATGAGGCCCTGGACACGGCTGAGCGTGCGGTCGAGCATTTTGAAGGACGCGTGCGAATGGGTCGGTTCGACGTATTCGTAAACGCAGTGCGCGACGGTGCCTTCCTCCTCGTGCCGGATCAGGTAGCCGCGGCTGGCGCCGAGGATCTTGCAGACATTTTCCAGCGTGCGCCGGATGCACAGGTCGAAATCCTCCTCGCCGATGATTTCCTCGAGCAGACTGTTGACAAGCCTCTGGTTCTCGATGAGCCTGTGCATGTCCGTGACGTCGCTGGCCGCCGCCAGGAGCAGACGGTGTCCACGGGCGTCCTCGAACACCCGCAGGATGCTCTTGATGTAACGGAGATTCCCGCTGCCGTCCGGGAGCTCGCCTTCGATCTCCATGATGCCGTCCGTTCCGGTCGACGGGGTGTTGAGCTGATCGGCAAAGCCGAGGGTCGTGTCGTCGCGGAAGATGTCGTGGTCCGTCTTGCCGACGATCTCGTCGGGCGAGAAGTTGAAGACGCTGGCAAACGCCTTGTTGCACAGCAGGTACCGGAAATCGTCGTCGATGTCCTTCACCGTGAACATGATGGGGATGGCGTTGATGGCGGCGTCCCACAGCGCCTGGGTGTCTTTCAGCTTCAGCATGCTCAGCGTCAGCTCGGTCACATCCTGCACGATGCCGGTCACCGCGTTCGGGTTGCGCGGGTCGAGCGTAAGTTTCATGCGGTAATAGCGGAGGTCGGATGCGTCCCTGCCGACCCGGAACGAGAACTGCACATTTTCGCTCTCCTTCCTGAACAATACGGTCATGTTCTGCTTGAAGACCGGCAGGTCTTCCGGGTAAACGAATTCTTCTTCGAGGAGCGCCCGACCGTTCTCGTCCGTGGGCCACAGTTCGCAAAGAAGATTGGACCCGGTGCGTATGCACGTGTCGAAATCGTAGTGGAACGACGCGAGGCGGGCCAACTCGGACGCGTCTTCGAGGTCCTTCAGGACAGCGCTTTTTTCGCGGTCGGCGTTCTGGGCCGATTGCAATGCGTCTTCGAGCTGTTTCCGCAGCTCGGATTCCTGCTGACGCTGTTTTTCGATGGTCTCGGTGCGTTCCATCAGTTCTTTGTTGAACGCCTCCAGTTTCCGAATGCTGATCCGATACCCGATCAGAGTGACGGCCAACGCGACCAGGATCGCAACAGCGAGGACGACAAGCAGGATATGCTCCCGGAGATAATCCATTATGGTAAAACTGTTGGCCTGCGCCAGGTAGGTATACGCTTTCTTGTTGACAAACGCGGAATCGAGCATCGTCAGTCCGCGGTTCATCAGCAGCATCAGTCCGAGGTTCTCTTCTGCAAATGCCATGTAGAATTCATAATCGGTTCTGGCCTGTGCCTTCTTGAGGGAATGGTATTTGTCCGGTTTCAACAGAGCTTCGGACCGGAGCCCGTTCAGGAATGTTCCGTCCGACGTCCCGTCCAGAATTCCGTCGAGGCATCCCTGGATGCTGTCATAGAACACGACTTCCGCGAAGGGATAGGAATCCCTGCTGTTGTAGTACTGCATCAGGTTGTGCCTGTTGACGCCGATGCGTTTGCCCCTGCCGTCCCCGAAATCTTCCAGAAACGCGAGGTCGCTTGTAAGCGTGGCGAGGATCTTTCCGCCCATGATGCGGAAATCGTGTTTGACCGAATTGCTGATGTAGGCGGGAAGCATGACATCGACTTCCCCGGATTCGACGGCCTTGTATCCCGCTCGCTGATCGCGATAGCAGATGAACTCAGCTTTCAGCTCATCTTCCAGATTCAGTTTTTTGATGATTTCCCTGACGGCTTCGATGCATGCGCCGGTCGGGCTGCCGTTCTTATCCAGAGCGGAAAAAGGAAGGTAGTTGTCGAAAAAACCGACGCGCAGCACTTTGTGGTTCGCGATCCAGTCCCTTTCCTCAGCCGTCAGGTTGCTGCTCAATACCGTTTCGGAAAAGTACCGCTCCTGAAGCCGGGAGAAAAAGTAAAGGTCGTTGTTCAGCACTTTTTCCGTTGCGGAATTGATGTCTTCGATCAGATCGGGCCTTTCCTTGTTTGCGACCAGATAATAGGCGGATGAACCGACTTTTTCAATCGCCGAGAGTTTGTTGATCGCCAGCATGCTGACTTCCAGGTCGAGATCGATCTTTCCGGTCAGCAGATCCGCCTCTTTATCCGGAATGTTGTCATACTCGACAAGCTTGAATTCCACATTCTTTTTCGCGCACCATTGTTTCAGAAGGCCGGTCATCATCGTCCCGGTCGTGATCCCGACAGTCTTCCCCCTTATGGAATCAATATCCCCGGAGGAAATGGATGGGTTCTTTTCCGAAGCATATAAGTAATAATACTCGAACCCCATCGGCTCGTCCGGAAACAGCATCTCCTTAGCGCGTTCCTCCGTATAGCTGATCTCGTAGATGAGGTCGACTTCTCCGGCAAGAAGCTTTTTGATACTGTCCGCGAAACTGTCGCATGGAATGTATTCGATCTCCCATCCGGCATAGATCCCCATCGTCTCAATATACTCATATGCGTAGCCGGATACAGGTCGATTATCCTCGTCCACGATCATCTGTCTGTTAAACTCTTCGTATGCGACCCGGACGACTTTCCGTTCCTGATCCTCCGCGCCCCAAAGTGCTCCGGACAGAAGAAAAAGAATCATGCAGAAAAGCGTGACGAAACGATGACCCAAAAGACGAAACAGTATCCGGGGATTGGTATTTGTCATGTTTTATCTCTCCGAAGCAAGGCCCATTTATGAGATTTTTTTTATAATATAGAACGATGCTTGGAATAAGTCAAGCGCTGCGATAAAAAAAATTACAAGCAGATGAGGACCGGCTGAATGCCGGACTTCAGATCGCTGAGATTCGGCATTGTGCATGCTTCGTCGGAGAAAAAATGCCCGCCGCAATCCTAACCGGAAACCGCCAACGGGTGCGGACATGATTCATGGGCCGGGCGGGCACTGACCCGGTGCTTATGCGCCGGGAGCCGTCTCCGGGGCATTGACGAACGTGATGACACGCTGCGGGAACGGGATGTTGAGGCCTGCGCCTTCGATGACGGGTTTGAGCCGGGCCTTGATGGTCCAGTAGGCGGGCCAGTAATCTTCCGAGGCGGTCCAGTAACGGAGCGTGAGATTGACGGAACTGTCTGCGAGCTCCGACACGAGCACTTCCGGCGCGGGATCCTTCAGGACCATCGGCTCCTGCATCATGATCTCCTTCAGGACATTCAGCGCCACGGGGAGCGGATCTTCGTACCCGATGCCGACCGTAATGTCCGTGCGGCGGGTCGGATTGCGCGAATAGTTCTTGATCGGCGTCCCGAAGACCACGCTGTTCGGGGCGGAAACAAAAAGCCCGTCCGCGGTCTTCAGCACGGTGGAAAAGAGGCCCATCTGCTGGATATTGCCGCTGATGCTGCCGCAGTCGATGTAGTCGTCCTGCTTGTACGGGCGCAGGATCAGGAGCATGATGCCCGCGGCGATGTTGCTGAGCGAATCCTTCATGGCCAGGCCGATGGTAAGTCCGGCTGCGCCGAGCACGGTCAGGAGACTGGCGGTGTTGAACCCGAAGAGGTCCAGGATGACGAGCAGGCCGACTACCCAGATCAGCGTGCGGACGATCATGAAGGTCGCGTAGCTGAGGGATTTGTCCATTGCCTCGAAACGATTGAAAGAGCGGGTGATGAGCTTTTTCGCGACCACGCAGAGGAATTTGATCGCCACCAGGACGACAAGCGCCAGGATGACCGTCTTCACGAAACGGATGATGTCGTCGCTGTGGTTGTTCCAAAGGTTGGGGAAGAAGCCGACTCCCTGGTCTTCGATCTGGTGGACCACCTGGCCGGCCTCATTCAAGCCGCTCTCGATGGCAGAATCTATCTGCCCATTGGCGTTTTGAGCGGCGTTTCCGGTTGCGGGCGCGACTGCGGCGGCGAGGATCGGGAGGATGTTGAGAATCATGGTGATGCCTTTCTTTATGGTTTTTATGAAAAATGAGGTCGATTTGTTTTCCGAAAGCAGTTCAAACCTGAGAAGGACTCAGCCCGCGGGCATGCGACGGTGCATTGTCTGCCGCCACAGGCAGTTGTCAAAAAAGACTTGACAACTGCGTTCTTTTGTGCTGTTTCTCCGGCGGCATCATCTTCGGCATGGCTGCTCTTCCCGTTTGCGTTGTGCATAAATATAGCGGGCATCTGCCGGAAAATCAAGGCGGAAAAAGCATTCAGCCCCCGGGGCCAGCGATGGTTCCGGGGGCTTTTCTCTCTTTTGTGTACGCTCAATCTTATTTTTTTAGCTGAAGGATTCCTCTCCGATTTATTTTTTCGTTACCTTCGTCAACTTGCTGAATGCGTCCTCGTCAACCTTTGCATTCGGGGGAATTGCGACTTCAGCCAAACTGAAACATCTATCGAATGCTTTGCCGTAAATTCTCTTTACGCTGTTCGGGATCACGACCGAGGCCAGGCTTGTACAGCCGTGGAATGCGTCGCTCCTGATTGTCGTCACACTGTCCGGAATCACGACCGAAGTCAAACGGGAACAACCTTCGAATGCTCTTCCATCGATTGTCGCCACTCCGTCGCGAATCACGACCGAGGCCAATCCGGCACAGGCGTTGAAAGAATTGAACCCGATTGTCGTCACACTACCCGGGATCACGACCGAAGTCAGGCCGGTACAGCCCAGAAAAGCTCCCCTGCTGATTTCCGTCACGCCGTCCGGGATCGCAACCGATGTCAGACTTGTACAGCTGCGGAATGCTTCGGTCCCGATTTCTTTCACGCCGTCCGGGAATGCGACCGAGGTCAGCCCGGTACAGCCGGCGAAAGCCTTCTCTTCGATTTCCGTTACGCTGTCCGGAAATGCGACCGAGG
>JAEEQO010000010.1 GCA_016285335.1 Victivallales bacterium
TGTCGTCGATGTTGTAGGTCACGTCCCCGTGGAACGTGTTCGTGGCGGAGTAGTCGTAGGCGACCGAAAGCGCCGTCGTTCCGTGGTTCCCGAGCGACGAATCGGAAATGTTGAAGACAACGTCGGCATAACAGTCTTTCTGCGTCATGGTGTCCGAGAGCCAGAACCATTTGTCGTCCGGGACGCTCACGCGCTCCAGGGTCAGGGTCACGGTGGAGAGCTTGTCCTTCGAGCCGATGACGGAATCATGCAGCAGGCTGATGTCCTCTTTGATCACGGAGTCGCGGATGGTGACGGATATGCTCTCCGCGTCCGTGCCGAACGTGCAGGATTCGGCAAGGCGGAACTGCGGAGTCGCCCGGGCCGTGGGCCAGCCGCTCCCGAGCACGGAGTTTTCGATCAGGATTGACACGTCGCCGTCGATCCTGCCGCGGCGGGCGACCAGCCAGCCGTTTTCGGAGCCGAACGTGCTCCCCGAAATGGTCGTGACGATGTCGCCGGAATACGATGCGGTCGACTTGTTCTGCCCGACCTGCAACAGCGGTGATGTCGAGTTCGTCAGAGTCAGGCTGACCGTTTCCGGGACCGTGATGCTGTCCGAAGCAAGAGCGTTGATGTAGAGGCTGTCCCCGGCCTGAAGCACGGCGGTTGCATCGATCAGAACGGCGAACGCATTGATGCCGAAAATCAGCTCCTCCCCCGTCACGGGATGCGTCTTCCCCGTAATGACATCCGTATAAGCCGGATCAACGTAATAGGTCTGTCCAGTCACAATCTCCACCAGCATAGTCGTACCTCCGGTTGTTTGATTTTGTTTATGGTCACAGAGATGACCTCACCCCGGACTATATGCCGTTGTCAGGTGGAATGCCCCTCAGCTTTCCGGGGTTTCGGAGCGTTTCGCGCGAAAAAAATCTATCTTAACATCGGTAAATATAGCACGTTTCGTTTTTTTGTCAAATAGTAAAAAGGTTATTTTTTTTTCTTTGTTTATTCGCTAAACTATATAGCTTCTCGAAAGACAAAAGCCGCCCTTTTTGGAATACTTTTCACATTCAAACGATGCGCGGATTCAGGCGCGGTCGGGCAATTCGGGGAATTCGCCGTCGCAGGAGGCTTCGTAGGCGGCGAGCTTGTCGCGGATGGCGTCGCCCAGCGGGATCTTCGTCTTCGCGGCGAAGTCGTACCGCACCACCACGTCCTCGGCGACCGCGCACAGTGTGCCGTCGTCGCTGTACAATGCGTGCTCCATCACGATGCTCGTGGAACCGGCTTTTTTGCACCGCGTGAGGATGCGGACATTGCCGGGGAAAAAGAGCTGGGAGAGGAACTGCACGCGCGACGCCGCCAGAATCGGGCCCGTCGTCATGCCGGGATAGACGTCCAGCCCGACGCGACCGCAATACTCGACCCGCGCGGCCTGGACGTACCTCGAAATCGCGATGTTGTTCACGTGTCCGAGCAGGTCCAGGTCGCTCCAGTCGATGCGGCAATTGAAGGATTGCTCATGTTTTCTCCTGTTTCCCATGCCCCATGCGGAACATGATTAAGAAAACGCCGCATCCGCCAAAAAAACAATCGTGGACGCGGCGCCATGTGTACCGGGCGAGATGGATCGCCCGGCATGTGTAATCAAATGAGGTGGAGCCTCATTTCTTTGCCTTTTTCGCCGGGGTCTTCCTGGCGGCGGGCTTCGCGGCTTTCTTTTCAGCGGCTTTCTTCGCGCCGTCCTTCTTCGCGGCGGCCTTGGAATCGGCCTTCTTGGAGGATTTCTTCGCGGCCTTCTTCGCCGGTTTCTTCTCCTCCTCATGGCAGCAGCAGTCGTCGTCGCAGCACTCGTCGCCTTCCTCGATGCCGAGCATGTTGATCACGTCCTCGTCGTTGTTGAGCGGGATAGGATCGACTTCGGCGGCGGTCCAGTATTCGCAGTGGGTCACCTCGTCGCCGGGTTCGAGAATGGCGAGCGGACCGAGCGTTTCGAGTTCGAGGTAGCCGCCCTCGGTGTAGACTTCGATGGAGCTGCCGAGGTCGGGATATTCGTTTTCGTCGAAATACTGGTACTGCTTGATGAACACGGTCTTCTTGTTGACGTACGCGCACCAG
This sequence comes from Victivallales bacterium, assembly GCA_016285335.1. Next base: position 2,104 of record JAEEQO010000010.1, read on the forward strand.
CCTTCGCTGGAATTGAGGCCGATCTTGGTCGGCGCGCCCTTCGCGGTCTGCTTCACCAGCACGAATTCGTTGCCGATGACGAACCGGGAATCGTTGGGCTTGGCGTACGGCCAGAAGTTGACGGAGCGGTTCGGGACGAGCCCTTCGGCGCCGTGGTTCATGGGCAGGATGGCGGTGCCGCCCGGCATAAGCTGGGTGATGCCCCACGCGGCGGCCTCGATGTCCCACAGGCCCTCGTTGCGGATCTGGTGCTCGATGCGGAAGGAATTGTCGCCTTCGGGGTATACGTTGATCGTCTTCACGATGCCGGTGAGCTCTTCGCGGGGCGCCATGAACGAGACGCCGCCGTCGCGCAGTTCCGCCACGACGACCTTGCGGCTGTCCGGGCAGTAGGACCGCACGCTGTCTTCCGGGGCGTGCCAGATGCGGTGTCCGCCGTAGTTCGTCCAGACCTTCTGGTTCGAGGTGCCGGCGAGCTTCTTGTCGAGGTAAAGGAGGTTCTCGCCCTTCGGCCCGAGGAAGGCGCCGACGATGCGGGGGCCGACCTCCGTGGTGACGACGATGCGGAAATCGCCATGGGTGAGCTCAATGCAATTTTTCCATCCCTGGAACGTGATCTTTTTGATCTTCATACGTTTTGACTCCTTTACGTGTTTTGGGGGTTGTTATACGGAACGGATGAGCATTTGATCGACGAGGGTGTTCAGCATAGCGCGCCACGGATTGTCCGGCAGCGGCTGAAGGGCGTTTTTGGCGAGGCCGGAGAGCGCGGCGATGCTGCCGCGGACCGCGTCGGCGGCCCCGGTTTCGGTCAGGATCGCGCGGATCGACGCGATGTCGGCGTCGGAATAACGCGGCAGGCGCAGGAGGGCGTCGAGCTCGGGCCGGCGCTCCGCGGGGAGACGCCGCACGGCTTCGAGGTAGAGCATGGTGGGCTTCGCCTCCTGGAAATCGGAGCAGAGCGGCTTGCCGATGACTTTTTCGTCGCCGAAGACGCCGAGCATGTCGTCCTGCAGCTGGAACGCGGCGGCAAGGTTCGCGGCGTAGCGGGAAAGCGCCTGAAGATCGGGCGACGCCGGTTCGTACGCGCCCTTCGCGATCGCCGCGCCGCAATGAAGCGCGAACTCCATGATCGCGCCGGTTTTGCCGTTGATCATGTTCATGACGGCAGCTTCGGAGACCGTCGCCGGGTCGCGCAGTTCGAATTCCACGTCCAGCGCCTCGCCGGAAATGAGCTCGCGGTTGAGCTTCGTCTGCATGGCGCGCACGAGCTTCAGCGCGAGCGCCGGATCGACGCCGCGGTCGGCGACGGACGCGAGGTTTTCGACCGCCCACCCCTGCTGGACGTCGCCCGCGAGGATCGCGAACGATTCGCCGAAGGCCGCCGCCAGTTCCGGGGTCGTCTTGAGCTCGTTTTTCGCATAGTCGCGGAGCGTGATGTGTTCGGAGGGACGCCCCCGGCGGAGCTCGTCGCGATCGATGATGTCGTCGTGCACGAGCGTCCAGTTGTGGTAGATTTCGAGCGCGGCCGCCGCCGGGACCGCCTGTGCGCGGTCGCCGCCGAACAGCTCGCATGCCCACAGCACGAGCGCGGGGCGGATGCGTTTGCCGCCGCGTCCGGGGTAATCCCGCACGGCTTCACCGAGGCTGGCGGGCCGGATCGCCTTCGGGAAAGGATCGTTTTTGAGGAAATCCCCGATCTCTTCGCCCACGCGGCGAAGTTCGTCTTTGAATGCTGTCATGTCGTCTCCGCATCCTGCCGAAACCGGCTGAAAAATCGTTGGGCGCGGAAGCGAATTTGAGCTCGAACATGCGTCCGCGCGTGTTTGCTTCCTGTATTTTACCACGTTTGTGCGGAAAATCAAGCGGAAACGGCGGAAAAATGAGGAAAACTTCCGTTTTTTTCGAAACTAACGGGAGGGACGCTGCGTTTTAACGTTAAGCCGAAAGGGCGCGGACGCCCCGTTCAGCCGCGGGTCGGTCATTCGGCAAGGCCCAGTTCCTTCAGGGCTTCTTTCGCGTCATAGTTTTTCTGAGCCGCGGCCAGACGGTACCATTTCACGGCTTCCGCCATGTCTTTTTCGACGCCTTTTCCCTCGTGATAGCACGTTCCGAGCTGGTATTGCGCATGATCGTTGCCCTGATCAGCCGACAGACGATACCATTTCAGCGCCTCGGCGATATCCGGCTCGACGCCGATGCCTTCTTCATAGCACACGCCGACCCCGCATTGTGCTTCGCCGTCGCCCTGATCCGCGGCTTTGCGGTACCAGTAAAACGTCTCGCCCTCGTCCTTCGGGACTCCGAAGCCGCGCCGGTAGTGGTTGCCCAGCGTGATCTGCGACTCGGAATTGCCCTGTTCCGCCGCCTTCCGGAGCCAGTAGATCGCCTGCCGGATGTCCTGCTCCACGCCGGACGCGGCGCGATAGCAGTAATAAAGCTCGTGCATCGCTTCGAGGTGTCCCTGTTCCGCCGCCTTGCTGAACCACTTGAACACCTCCTTTTCGTCACATTCATCAGCCGGCCCGTATCGCATGACAGAGGCGTATTTGTACTGCGCGTCCGCGTTGCCCTGTTTCGCGGCCTTCTTGAACCATTTCGCGGCCTTTTTGTCGCTTCTGGTCACGCCCTTGCCCTTCCGGTAGAGCAAGCCGAGATGGTACTGCGCGGTGTCGTCGCCCTGCGCCGCCGCCTTGTAGATCCAGTAAAACGCCGCTTCGTCGTCCTGTTCGATGCCGCGTCCCAGGCTGTAGGCGGTCCCGAGCCGGAGCTGGCCTTGCGCGTTGCCCTGTTCGGCGGCTTTTTTGTACCACTTCACTGCCTCGGCATAATCCTGTTCGATGCCTTCGCCGCATTCATAGCAGACCCCGAGCTCCGTCTGCGCCGTGCCGTAGCCCTGTTCTGCGGCTTTTCGGTACCACTTCACCGCTTCGGCGTGATCCTGTTCGACGCCCGTGCCTAGCGAGTAGAAGAGCCCGAGCAGCGTCTGCGCCTTCAGGTTGCCCTGATCCGCCGCCAGCCTGCAGTGTTCGATCGCCGATCTGAGATTCCCCGCCTTGTAGTCGGCCTTGTACGCCTTGAACTCCGCCTGACCGGGCTCCGGCTTCCCCCAGCGGACGAAGGCGAAGACGCCCAGTGCGACCGCCAGAACGGCGATGCCCGCGACGATGATCCAGCGGGACTTGTGCTTGTTCGACATGGTTCAGGTCCTTTCACTATGGTTCGGTTCGTTGAGCTTCGAGCCTTTCGAGCGCGGCTTCCGCTTCCTCGTCGCCGTACTCGGCGGCGAGACGGTACCACTTCGCGGCTTCGGTCAAATCCCGTTCGACGCCGTGGCCTTCGGCGTAGCAGTCGCCGAGCTTGCGCTGCGCGATGTGATTGCCCTGTTTGGCGGCCCTGCGATACCAGGTCAGCGCCTTGTCGTAGTCCTGTTCGACGCCCGTGCCAAGGAAATAGCAGTCGCCGAGCCGACATTTCGCCCCGCTTATGCCTTTGCGGTATTTGCTGTCCTTCGCCGCCTTGCGGAACCATTTGACGGCTTCGGCATAGTCCTGCTCGACGCCGCGGCCTTCCGCGTAGAATACCCCGAGCAGGCATTGCGCTTCGGCGTCGTTGCGTTCGGCGACCGCCCGGATATGCCTTGCCGCGGTCTCGAAGTCCTTCGCCTCGTATGCCGTCATCGCGGCCTCCATGATCCGGCCTAGTTCGCGTTCTGTCCGGATGATGTGGTAGAATCCGGCGAGCGAGAGCAGCACGAAAAGCACGCCGAATATCCAGTTCAGGGAAAGACGGAACCCGCCCAAATTGATTTCGACGGGCCGTGCCTCCTCCGGTTCCGGCGAAGGAAACATCGCGGTGTCGTCGAACGGGGTCGCGGACGCGGGGGCTTTTCCCGCCTTACGCTCCCGCCTTTCCTTCCGGTCCTGAAGAGCCACCCAGCAGAACATGATGACGACTTGAGCTCCGCAAATGAAATACCCCAGGAAGCCGTATTTCCCGCCGGGCAGCAACCGAAGGAAGATAGAGCCCGTAAAAAACACCAGGACCAGCATCCCGACGAGCAGCAAGACCGCCACAAACAGGTTCATTTTGCCGCGCTTCATTTCGGCGAGGCGCTTCTTCGCGGACTCCCGCGCCGCAAGCAGACGCCTGACGTGTTCCGCGTCGCCGCTCCGCACGGCGGAATCGTACAGGACGCCGTGAAATATCTGCACAAGCGCCGGATCGTCTTTCGTGATTCGCTCGAGCTCGGCGGCGGCCTCGGATTCCTCTTCACATGTGGCGGCGTCCCGGATACACCGGGCGAGCTTTCGTGCGCGGAACATTGTATGATCCGGGAACTTCTCGACGGCTTTTTCCAGCAGGTCGCGTTCGAGCTCAGTGTGCCCGAGCCGTGCGGCGGCGTCGAGCGCGGCGATCCACGCGGCGGGCTCGGAAGACGATTCGTCAAGTGCCTCTTTCTCCCTCAAACGCCGGACGAATTCATCCGTCTTCGCCTTGCGGATTCGCGCTTCCAGCCAGGCGTCATATTCCGCCTCGAAGTCCGGGCACGAGAAGAGATAGCGTTCGGCGGCGTCCGGGGCGCCCTGCAAATACGGCAGCAGCGCGGCGGGATCGTCCGTGCCGACGCGTTCCCGGAACGCCGGACGCGTCTCCATGACGGGCTCCGATGCGCGGATCATGCGACCGAGAATGCGCACCTTTTCCGCCTCAGGAATCGCCTTGCGGACCTCATCGCGGAGAACAGCGGAAAGATGTTGAACGCCACCTTCGGCGAGGCACCGGAGCAGAAGCGTCCGCGGGTCGCAGCGTTCGGCGAGGAACCGCGCCCGCGTCACGGCCACGGCGAAATCCCGCGCGCCGAATGCCCCGCGGCAGGACGCGTCGCCGTCCTGTTCCTCCAGTCTCTGAAGCGGGGAGATCGACACATACTGCTCGAGCATGTTCACTGTCGAGTGTGCGTTATACGTTACATAATCCCATGTGCCGACCTCGCCCGTAACGAACGGGTTGTTCCCCGTCGGCACCGACCAGACGCGTCCGATCCACGTCAGCAGGGCGTCGCCGGGCGCTTTTTCCCGCTGGAGCGCCCGCATCAGGCAAATGCGGAACGACCGGGCGTCCAGCGCGCAGATCAGCGGGAAGCCGACGACGAGTATGTCGCGTCTGCTCCGCGCCCTGTTCCTGAACCGCGGGACGACCGTGATGCGGTCGCTCAGATCGAGGCGGATTTGCCGGATCGGGGCGATCTTCAGGTCGCGGCAGATCTGCTCGACCTCGTCGAAAAGCCGTCCGAACTTCTCCGGGTCGAGCGGCATCCCCGCGGGGCGGCTGCGCAGGAAAAGCACGATCGTCAGAATACAGAGGAACAACCCGAACCCGAACAGTAAGCACGCCGTACCGATATACTCTTTCCGGCTCAGAGTCATGACCGCGCCGACCGCGAAAATGCCGAGGATAAACAGGAAAAAACAGATGCCGAGGAGAGCGAGCAGGCCGTGCCACGGGAGAGGAAGGGCAAGGCGCCGGCGGTATCGCGCCGGATCCTTCTCAAAACGTGCCCGGGAGTTCTCGTAAGCACGCCACGTTCTCAGGTCGATGTCGTTCCAATTCATAGCCGGTGATCCCTCTGCCGATGTTGTGAATCCGGCAACTAATATACATGCGGAAAATCAAAAAACAAGCCCGATGAAAAAAAACTGACATCTTGCCGTATTTCGGTACATTATGTGTAAAAAACGGGAAGCCGTCGGTCTAATTCAGGACTTGCGGCTTCCCGGTTGTTGAGCTTGCTTTCTTTTTGATGACGGATGCTCAGCGGTCCACGCGGGCGCCGCCTCCGCCGACCAGCTTTTCCACCTCGGCGAGACGCGCCATGGAGGTGTCGCCGGGGGTGGTCATGGCGAGCGCGCCGTGGGCCGCGCCGTATTCGACCGCGAGCGCGGGATCGCCCTTTTCCAGAAAGCCGTAGATGAGGCCGGAGGCGAAGCTGTCGCCGCCGCCGACGCGGTCGAAGATCTCGAGGCCGTCGCGCTGCTTCGCCTGGTAGAACTTGCCGTCGCTCCACACGATCGCGCTCCAGTCGTTGACCGTGGCGGTGCGGACGGTGCGGAGCGTGGTGGCGGCGGCCTGGAAGTTCGGGTAGACAGAGACGGCGCGTTCGATCATCTTGCGGAAGTTCGCCGGGTCGATGGCGCTGATGTTCGCGTCGAGGCCCTCGACCTCGAACCCGAGGCAGGCGGTGAAGTCCTCCTCGTTGCCGATCATCACGTCCACGTACTGCGCGATCTCGCGGTTGACCTCGCGGGCGCGCTCCTTGCCGCCGATGGCCTTCCACAGCGACGGACGGTAGTTGAGGTCGTAGCTGGTCACAGTTCCGTATTTCTTGGCGGCCTTCAGCGCCTCGATCACGACGCCCGGCGTGGTGTCGGAGAGCGCGGCGAAGATCCCGCCCGTGTGGAACCAGCGGCTGCCGAGCTTGCCGAAGATCATGTCGAAGTCGATGTCGCCCGCTTTGAGCTGGGAGACCGCCGTGTTGCCGCGGTCGGAACACCCCACCGCGCCGCGGATGCCGTAGCCGCGTTCCGTGAAGTTCAGGCCGTTGCGGACCTGGCGCCCCACGCCGTCGTACGGCACCCATTTGATGAGCGAAACGTCCACGCCGCCCTGCAGCATGAAGTCCTCGACCAGGCGGCCGACCGGATTGTCCGCGAGCGCCGTGATCGCGCCGGCGCGGAGTCCGAAGCAGCGGCGCAGGCCGCGCGCCACGTTGTACTCGCCGCCGCCCTCCCACACGTTGAACTGGCGGGCGGTGTGGATGCGGCCCGGGCCCGGATCGAACCGGAGCATGATCTCCCCGAGGGACAGGATGTCGTATTTGCACGAATCGGCGCTTTTGATCTTCAGCATGGTGAACGTAACTCCTTAGGTTGTTTTGAGCTTGCCGGACGTGCATCGGGACCGTGTCGGCGGCTCCCGGCTTCCGGCGCAGAAATGAATATCGATTCAGTTAATATACTACCTTCCGCTTCATTTTACACCCCGGTTTTCACTTTTTTTGCCAAAAAAAACGCTTCCCGCCTTGAATTGTGCCCGATTCCGTGCTAAATTATAATTCATTCAGGATGCCAGCATAGCTCAGTCGGTAGAGCGGTTCACTCGTAATGAACAGGTCATCGGTTCGATTCCGATCGCTGGCTCCATTTTTTTGCCCTGATTTTCAGCTGGTTACACTCGCAAAGCACAGATCTTGGTCTTTTTGATTGTTTCCGATTTTTTTCCTTGTTTTTGAACTGGACAAAGCACGAATGGTCCACTAATGGTCAAGCAACTTCTGAGGTGGACATCTCATCCGTTCCTTGGCCATTACGCACCCGAATTACAGACGGGCAAGAATGCCGGATTCCTCGAAGAACTGACAGGTCTGTATCGGTCTTGCACCGACTAGCCAATGAGCATGCCGCGCATACAACGGAAAATGGGCTGTTGCTTGCCGATCAGGTTTTGCAACAGCCCCCTTTTTTGTTTTTTTTTCGGTTTTGCGGTTGATTTTTCCAGTTTTCATGGTATCATACTGAACAGAAAATTCTTCTCCGGCATCATAAAAAGACGAAAGGAATCCCGGCATGTTCTGTAAAAACTGCGGCAGACAGCTCCCGGACAACGCCACATTCTGCCCCGGATGCGGCACGAAGCGGTCCGGCGGCGATCATTCTTACGAAGACGGGCGTTCCAGCGCCGACATCAAGAACCTTCCCAGCTACGCGAAGGAAAACGACCATTCCGGCCATGCAGTCGACTCCGACCGGAAGAAGTTCAGCCTGACCGATTCGGGACAGAAGAAATTCAGCCTGTCCGATTCCGGGCGCGACAAGTTCAGCCTGTCGGACAAATCCCGCAAGGACGACGGCGACGGCATCGTCCGCATCAGCGCCAGCCGCGAACCCGCCGCCCCGCCGAAGGAGCCGACCGGATTCGTGAACCCGCTGAAAGATTCCGGGGGGACCGTTTTCCGCAGCGACGCAGAGGCGTCCGGTCCGGCGCAGGGCGCATCCGCCGCGGGGCAGACAGCGCAATCCGCTCAATCGGCACAATCCGCTCAATCGGCGCAGTCCGCGCCGCGCGAACCCGACGCGGTCCTCGAGGGAGACGAAGGCCCGACCGGATTCGTGAACCCGCTGAAGGAAGCCGGACGCGACATCCATTGGGGCAGCGACGGCGACCGCAACCAGGCGACCCCGGACGCCGGCGAGATCGACTCCCACATGGGGTTCGCGATCTTCGTCACGGTGCTCGGCCTCTGCAACTGCCTCAACCTCGTGCTGGGCATCACGGCCATCGTGTTCGCCTCGCAGGTCCAGAAATATATCGAGGAAGGCAACTTCGAGCAGGCGAGGAAGAGCTCGAACACCGCGAAGATCCTCTGCTGGATCTCGCTCGGGCTCATGCTGCTCGGCCTCCTGATGAGCCTCGCCTCGGGCGCGCTCTCCGCGTTTTTCGAGGCAGTCCGCTGATCCGGGGAAAAGAAACAAGGTCTCCGCGCCATGTTCTGTATGCACTGCGGACAATCTCTCCCGCCCGACGCGGCTTTCTGCCTGAACTGCGGCAGGAAATGCGCCGGGGACGGTGATTTGAGCGGCGCCTCTCCTGCGTCCGCCGCCGAAGAGGGAACAGGCGCCCGCAAGGTCAATTCCTCCATGGGCTTTGCTGTCGCCATGCTGATCCTGAGCCTCCTCTGCTGCAACGTCTTCACGTTCATCCCCGGCCTCATCGCCGTCCTTTTCGCGTTCCAGGTCCCGGGCAGCGTCCGGGTCGGACATTATGCGGTCGCGGCCAGGCGGGCGCTGATCGCCCGGATCTTCTGCTGGATCGCCGTCGCGTTCCTCGCAGCGGAACTGTTCGGCATCGCCGCGCTGGTCCGCTATTCGGACGAGATCGGCGAATATCTGAACGAGAAACTTGAACTGGAAAGCGCGGACGGCGAAGACGACAGCCCCGATGCGCCGTCCCGCCTCGACTACAGCCTTCTCTGGGACCTGCTCGATTAACGGAATCAAACACACAGAAAGGATATCCTGCCATGTTTTGCATGAACTGCGGCCAACAGCTCCCGCCCGACGCGGCTTTCTGCCCGAACTGCGGACAGCAGGCGGAAACGCCGTCTTCGGATGCGCCCGCCGCAACCTCTTCCGCCCATGAAACGAATCCGCCGTCCTCCGCCTCCGGGGAGGCCGCCGCAATGAACGGCGGCGCTCCGGGCGAAATCGACTCCTGCATGAACTACGCGATCGCCATCACGATCCTGGCGGCGTTCAACTGCGGCTTCCCGTTCAATCTCGTGCTGGGCATCGCGGCCATCGTGTATGCGGACAGGGTCAACCAGAACATCCGGTCCGGCGACCTCAAGGCAGCACGGGAATGCGCGAAAACGGCGAGAACGCTCTGCATGATCGCAATCGCGGTCATCGCAGTTCAGATCCTGATCATTTTCTTCATCTTCAGCTTCTCCATGCTGATGATGATGCTGCCTCTCTTCCTGCACTGACCGGCATCACGGCCGCGGTCGAGATCCTCTCCGCCATGAAAAAAACACGATTCAAAAAACAGGATCTGCTGATGCTCGGAGTGCTCGCCGTCCTGGCCGTGCTCGCGTGCGTGATTGTGCTGGCCGCCCCGCCGGGCTCGCCCCGCGCGAAATGGCTGCCGAAGTGCATGGTCTACCAGCAAACGGGGTTGTACTGTCCGGGATGCGGCTGCACGCGGGCGCTGTCGGCACTTCTTCGCGGCGACCTGAAGGCGAGCCTGCACAACAATCTGCTGCTGATCCCCGGCTCCCTGTTGGCCGCATTGCTGATCGTGAAGCCGCAAATCAGCCTGCGCCGTCCCGTGGCGATCGCCATCGTCGCCATCATCGTCGCGTTCACGATCCTGCGGAACATCCCGTGCGCGCCGTGCACACTTCTGGCGCCGATCCCCCTGCCCTGATTTGAGGCGCCCTTCCTGATCGTCCGGCGTTTTTTCAGAACCCGATGCCGCAGACGGACGCGAGCCCGACCGCCAGAAGCACCGCGGTCAGCACGAACAGCCAGAACCTGCGGAATGCGAGCGCACGTTTCCCGGCGGAAGAGAACTCGCTGTCCGCTTTCAGGCCGGGATTCTCCACGGCGGCGGAGTTTTTCCGGCGGCCGCCGATCTTCCGTCCCCCCTGCTTTACCATCGGATCGACCCGTTGAACGCCGCGATGACAGCGGCCCCGATCAGGAGAGACGCGATCAGCACGGCCACGATGAACGGGAAGAACACGCCCCAGCCGATGCGGCAGAGCTGGCCGAACGTGACGGAACTCCAGTCGATCCCCTCGATCGACGAGCCTTTCTGCGCCGGGATCGGGATGTTCTGCGTCGTCGTGCCGGACCCCGCGATCATGCGGCAGGCTTCCAGGCGAAGCGTTTCAAGGCGGCGGGACTCGGAGGCGATCAGGGACTGCGTCGCGACGACGTCGGCGTCCAGCGGCGATTCCTTGTCCAGCTCGGCCGCAATGGAGGCCAGCTGCTCCCGCTGGGGCTTGAGCTCCTTGAGGCGGCGTTCGGACTCCGCGATCTCGCGGTCGATCAGCGCCAGCGTCTCCGCGGTCCGCACCGCCAGGTCGCGGCGGGACAGCCGGAAATCGGCGATGCGCCGCTGCATCGCCTCGGAAAGCTGCCTGGAAACGGCGGGCTGCCGCGGCGGGTCCGGCGGAATGGCCTGCACCAGCTTGCTTTCCGAGGGGACGTCCGGGTTCAGGACGGAGGAAAGGTTGAGCTTGTGCAGATTACTCATGACGGAGATGTTTTTATCCATGGCAGGGACTCCGGCGTGCTGAAAACGGGTTGGCGTGGGGCGGCGGGAAACGGGAAACGCGAATGCCGCGTCGACTTTCAAATATATCCCCGAAACCGGAAAAAAACCACCGAAAAACGGAAAAAAGACGAAAAAAAGGTGTTTCCGGCTTGCGTTTTTTCAAAAATATAGTATAGTTCAAAGATACATTCCGGATTTTCAACCCGCACCATTGGAGTTACCATATCATGAAAAACGGCGATCTCAGCGGCACTGTCGAACGCGCCCGGCTCTCGGGGCGCATCGCCATCGTTTCCCTCGTCCTGTCCTTCATCCTTGCGCTTGTCGTCATCGTGGCCGGTCCCGCGACGAAGTGGGCCGGGATGGAGACCTTCACGCTCGCGCTCTACCCCGTCACCCTGGCGTTCCTGTTCTCGATCTGCGCCCTCGTCCATGCGGCATTCCAGCGGAAAGCGGCCGAAGAGGAACAGGAGAAGATCATCCTGGAACAGCGCAAATCGAACGTGAATTCCATCCTCGACGTCGGCGAGGACGTCCGGTTCACGGCCGGGCATACCCTCGAAAACTTCAACAAGTACATCCCGTCCGCCGTCTCGCTCCTCGTCTTCCTGCTCTCCGTCCCGGCGTTCTGGTTCTTCTGGCGCAACTCCACGCTCGGCGCGGCCGATCCCGCCACGCTCGTTCTGACGCCGAAAAATCCGATCAACCTGGCGTTCCTCTGCGCCATTTCCGCGCTCTTCTCCTACTTCACCGGCGTGTTCCTGGTCGGACAGTCCCGCATTTCCGAATTCCGCTATCTCCGCCCGGTCGGCAGCTGGCTGATCTGCTTCGCCATCGTGATGTTCGTCAGCGCGATCTCCGCGCTCTTCATCAACTACGGCAAAACGGGCTGGGCCGCGCCGCTGACGAAGGTCTTCTTCTGGATCCTCGCGGTTTTCGCCGCCGAGCTCCTCGTGAGCTTCGTGATCGAGTTCTACCGCCCCCGCACGCTGGACGAACTCCGCCCCGTCTACGAGAGCCGCCTGCTTGCCATCTTCACGGAGCCGGGCGGCGTGGTGCGGAACATCTCGGATTCGCTGGACTACCAGTTCGGGTTCCAGATCTCGCGGACCGGCATCTACCTGGTCCTGAGGAAGGCGATCGTCCCGGCGCTGATGGTCTGGGCCGCCGTTCTGTGGCTCTTCACCTGCATCGCCGAGGTCAATCCGGGCGAGATCGGCATCCGCGAGGTCTTCGGCGCGGTGAACCGCGAATCGAAGCCGCTCGACGCCGGCATCCACTTCAAGTGGCCGTGGCCCTGCGAGCGCATCCTCCGCGTCCCCGTCAAGAACGTGCAGGAAGCCACGCTCGGGTCCGTCCTCTCCCCCGGCAAGAACGCCAAGGTCATCCTCTGGACCGGCGACAACTACCAGCATGAAAACAAGTTCCTCGTGGCCGTGAAGCAGCAGGGCAAGACCGGCGCGCAGCTCGCTTCCATCCTCGAAGTCTCGCTCCCCGTCTTCTACACCGCCGACCCGGAGCGCCCGTTCGACTACGCGTTCAACTTCGACAACGTGAAGGAAACGCTGCTGGCGGTCGGCCAGGCCGAGGCCACGCGCTACTTCGCCAGCACCGACTTCATCACCGACATCTCCTCCGGCCGCGAACAGGTCGCCGTGACGCTCTACGACCGCATTCAGAAGGCTTGCGACCGCATCGGACTCGGCATCAGGCTCGTCGGCATCAACATGCACGACGCCCACCCGCCCATCGGCAGCAGCGAACCGGGCGGCGGGATCGACGTCGCCGGGGCGTTCCAGGACGTCGTGTGCGCGCAGGAGGACGCCGCGGAAATGATCTCCAAGGCCAACGAATACGCCATCACCACGGTCGAATCCGCGAAGGTGGAGTCCACGCGCATCCTCGGCGCCGCCGAGGCCTACAAGTACGATACCGCCAGCGTCGCGCTCGCCGACGCCTCGCGTTTCGAAAGCCAGCTCGAATCCTACCGTCACCTCCCCGGCATGTTCAAGCTCCGCACCTACCTGGATTTCCTCGAAAACGACTGCAAGGACATCCGAAAGTACATCATATCGAATGAGATCGACGTCCGGAACCTGGTCCTGAACCTCGAAGAGAAGCCCTCCCTCGACCTGCTCAACACCGACATCAATCTCCTCACCAACCAGAAATAATCCCAACCCCAAACCATTTCAACGGGACGCCTGTGTGAACGGGTACGTCCCGGACCATCCTTTATTCCCGTGTTCAAGAATCTCTCCAAATCCGTCGGCAACCTCATCAAAAACCTGAAATCCGCCCTGTCCGCTTCCCCGAATCAGCAGGAAGCGCCGGCGGCCCCGCCCGTCCGCAAGCACGACAAGAAACGCCGCCGCCAGCGGCATCCCGGCGACGAAGCGTACATCCGGCGCGCCGACAGCCGTCCGGCTCCCGACCGCGGCGAAAAATCCGAAAAAACCGAACCTCAGGCAAAGCAGCCCCGCAAGCAGAAACAGCAGAAACAACCTCAAAACGGGGAACCGAAACAGCAGAAACAGGCGAAACAACCGCAGAAGCAACAGCAGAAGCAGCCCCAGGCCGAGGTGAAACGCCCCCGGCAGGTCCCGCCGATGCCCGCATTCGTGCCCCCGCCGGAAGAACCCGGCAAGATGCGGTTCTGCGACCTCGAGCTCTGCCCGGAAGTCCTCGCCGCCGTCCAGGTCCTCGGCTTCCTCTACTGCACCGAGATCCAGAAACTCTGCCTGCCCTTCGCGCTCGCCGGACGCGACCTCGCCGCCAAGGCGCAGACCGGGACCGGCAAGACCGCCGCGTTCCTCTCCACGCTCATCACGCGGTTCCGCCGCCATCCGCTCGAGGGCGAACGCAAGCACGGCGCGCCGCGCGCCCTGGTCCTCGCACCGACCCGCGAACTCGCGATCCAGATCCACGACGACGCCGAAGCGCTCGCGCGTTTCACCGACCTGAACTGCCTCGTGATCTTCGGCGGCATGGACCATGAAAAGCAGCGCCGCGAGCTCGACGCCCCCGTCGACATCCTCGTCGGCACCCCGGGCCGCATCATCGACTATATCCAGAGCGGCGACCTGGACCTCTCCAGGGCCGAAGTCCTCGTGATCGACGAAGCCGACCGCATGCTCGACATGGGGTTCATCCCGGACGTCCGCCGCATCGTGTACCATCTGCCGCGGCCCGGCGTCCGCCAGACCATGCTCTTCAGCGCCACGCTCGAACCCGCCGTGCTGCGCCTGGTCGATTCGTGGATGAAGGAGCCGGAATTCGTGGAGTCCGAACCCCAGCACATCGTGACCGACCTCATTGACCAGCGGTTCTACGCCGTGCTGGACGAACAGAAGATGGCCGTGCTGCTGCATGTGATCCGCGAGGAGAAACCGACCCGCATGATCATCTTCGGCAACCGCAAGGACAAGAACATCTCCATCGCCGCCCGCCTGTTCGAGTACGGCGAGGACGCCGAACTGCTCTCCGGCGACGTGGCGCAGGAAAAACGCCTGAAGATCCTCGACCGGTTCCGCGATGGCAAGACGCGCATTCTGGTCGCCACCGACGTCGCCGCGCGCGGCATCCACGTGGACGGCATCAGCCACGTCGTGAACTACGATCTGCCCGAACAGGCCGACGACTACGTGCACCGCATCGGCCGAACCGGACGCGCCGGCGAACACGGCATCAGCATCAGTTTCGCCGACGAATTCGGCTCGTTCGTGCTGCCCCAGCTGGAACAGTACACCAAGTGCGAGATCAAGACCGTTCAGCCCCCGGTCGAATGGCTCGAACTCCCCGAAAAAACGCGCGAACTCCCGCCCGAGGAACGCAAACGCCTGAACCACCGCGGAGGCGGGGCCGGCGGCGGTCGTCCCCATCGCGGCGGCGGTGGTCGCGGCAGAGGCCGGAGTCGCAGATAAAAATGAGGGAAGAATCGCCCATTTCGAAAATTGGAATCACGGTCATTCTGGACCGTCTCCGCAGCGCGCACAACACCGGAAACATCTTCCGTCTGGCGGAGGCACTCGGCGCGAAAGAAGTGATCTGCTGCGGCTACACCCCGTGTCCGCCTCATCCCAAGCTCGCGAAGACCGCCATGGGCGCGGACAAGATGGTCCCGAGCCGTTCGTTTCCGACCGCGCTGGACGCGATACACGCGATCCGCGAGGAGACGCCGGGCATCGAGGTCCTGGCCGTCGAACCGCTCCCGGAAGCCGTCGACGCATGGGCGTATCCGTACCGTTTCCCGGTCGCACTGATCTTCGGCAACGAAGCGCTCGGCATCTCGCCCGAGGCGCTGGAAGCCGCCGATGCCGCGGTCGGCCTGCCGATGTTCGGCGAAAAGGCATCGATCAACGTGGGCAACTGTGCGGCGGTCGTCCTGTACGCCGCCGCCGCGAAATTCCTCGCAGATACAAGGAGATGATCTGATGACCGTCCAACCCGGCAAAGACTGGAAGTTCTTCCTTTTCGGACAGCACATCGAAGCCCTGCGCGACGACCTGAAACGCCGCGGCGTGCGCCTTGCGGACGCCCCGGACGAGGCCGACATCATCCTGCCATGCGGCGGCGACGGCACGCTGTTCACCGCCGAACTCCGCTGGCCCGGCCGCCTGAAATACCCGGTCCGCGACTCCGCCACCGCCCCGCTCTGCCCGAAACACGGCCTCGACACCCAGCTCGACGCGTTTTTCGCGGGCCGCCTGGAGACGACGCGCCTGCCGAAGCTCGTCGGCCGCGCAAACGGGCGCGAGCTCTTCGCCATCAACGACATCTTCCTGCACAATCAAATGCCTGTGACCGCGCTCCGCTACAGCGTCTCCATCGACGGCGCCATGTACGCCCGCGAGGTCGTCGGCGACGCCGTCGGCGCGGCCACCATCCACGGTTCCACCGCATACTACCGCAGCATCACGCACAGCATCTTCCGCACCGGCATCGGGCTGGCGTTCAGCAACAGCACCGAGCTGGTAAACCACCTGGTCCTGCCCGAAAACTCGCTCATCCGCATCGACATCCTGCGCGGCCCGGCCGTCATGGTCGCCGACAACTCCGAGGAGACCGTGCTCGTCGAACCCGGCGGATTCGCCGAACTCGCGATGTCCGACCGGTACACCGACATTCTCGGCCTTGACATCTTCATGTGCTCCGAGTGCCGCCGTCTGCGCCACACGCTCCGCGATTCCACGCGCTTCCTCGGCGGCGGAAACGGAGGACATTGAACATGCGGATCCTCGTCACCGCGGGCCCCACGCGCGAGGCGGTCGACGCCGTGCGATTCCTCTCCAATAAATCGACCGGAAAGATGGGCTACGCCGTCGCGAAGGCCGCCGTCGAGGCAGGTCACGACGTGATCCTGGTCTCCGGTCCGGTCGCGCTCACGCCGCCCGACGGACTGCTGGAGCTCGTCCCGGTCGTCTCCGCCGCCGATATGGCGGAAGCGGTCAAATCCCGCGCGGCGGATTGCGGCATGGTCGTGATGTGCGCGGCCGTGGCGGACTACACCCCGGCGCACCCGATTGACCATAAAATGAAGAAAGCCGACGGAAATCTCTTCCTCGAACTGAAGCGGACCGAGGACATTTTGAAGACGCTCGGGCAGCGCAAGCCCGTCGGGCAGATCCTGGTCGGATTCGCCGCGGAGACCGACGACCTGGAGCAGTACGCCCGCGCCAAGCTCGCCGCGAAAAACCTCGACTGGATCGCCGCGAACGACGTGTCGCGCCCCGACCGCGGATTCGCCGCCGGGACCAACGCCGTCACGCTCTTCGCCGCAGACGGACGCCGATTCGACCTCCCTCTTCAGGGCAAGGACGAGCTCGCAAAGCGGATGCTCGAAATCCTGCTGCCCGCTCCTTGCTGAAAGTTCGCATGATGACGACCCCGTTTTCGAGCTTGCGGACGAAATGGCGCACCTGGCGCGAGGACCGTCTCGACCGGAAGATCGGCGGCATCTCCCTCGCCGAAATCCGCCAATCGAGGTTTCAGGACCTCGGCGCGTACCCGACCATGAGCGCGGAGTACGGCGCGATCGAAATGATGTTCCGCGACTTCCCGCTGGACGCGAACGACGTCTTCGTGGACGTCGGCTGCGGATTCGGGCGCGTCATCAGCTGGCTCCTGCTGAAGAAATCGCCCTGCAAAAAATACTACGGTGTCGAGCTTGACCCGGATGTCGCCGCGATCGCGGCGAAGCGGTTTACAGACTATCCGCAGGTTTCCATTTTGAACGGGAACATCCTCGACGTGCTGCCGCACGACGGCACGGTCTTCTGGCTCTACAACCCGTTCGACGTCTGCGTGCTGGACGCGTTCCTCTCCAAGCTCGAATCCGGCCGCGAGACGAAAGCCTACGTGATGTATTACTGCGACTACCGGGCGTTCGCGCTGGAGGGCCGCCGCAACTGGAACCGTCTGCTGAAGGACGCCTGGCGCAATCCGCCCGAAAAGCCGCTCCCGTGGTCGATCTGGCTGTATCAGCCCGACTGGAACAGGGCAGGCCCTGTACGGTGGTAGTGCGCGGCTACGCTCGCGCACAGGGCAAGCCCTGTACTGCGGTAGTGCGCGGCTACGCTCGCGCACGAATACTCTCTTCAGTAACCTTAATCTTCCGTTTTCTTTGCGGAGGATGCGGACTTCTCCGACGCTTTCGCGGAGGCGGTTTTCGCCTGGGTTTTCGCCGCGGGAAGTTCGCCCGGAGCAGGCGGGAGCTTGAACGTTTCGGGCTTGTCCGCGACGGATTCGACGACGGTCATCTTCGTGTCAAAGGCCGCGGAAACGATCCGGTACGTCTCTTCGCCGGTCTTTTTCGACCCGAGCTTGAGCGTCTCGCCGACCTGGCCGGTGATCGTTTTGCCGTCAAGGACATTGAGGAACTTCACGCGGGGCAGAGGGTCGTAGACGGGCTGCCTGGGACGGCAGGGAATGCGTTCGTCCCTGCCGACGCGCCGGATATAGACGACGTCACCGGAATCCCCTTCTTCGATGTCAACGACGCTGAAGGTGACATCGTTGTTCGTGAACGTGCCGGAGTCGATGCCGACCAACTCGCTGCGCCTACGGTCGTTGCGGACCACGTTGAACGTCACGATCCATTTCATTTTATTATACCACTTGTCCCCGTCCCTGTTGACGGAAAGCAGTTCCAGGCCGGGAAAGCGCTGGCGGCTGACGGAGGAAACATAGACCTGCGTGATGTACTTCGGATGGCTGAGCGGATCGAGGGGATCGGTGTCGGCCCTGTACTCCTGAAGCAAGGTGAAGCCGTCGGAATCCTCGTCCGATTCCGGGGCCGTAAAGCGCGCCGAAACGTTGCGCTTCTTCTCCCATTCGTCCGGGATGCCGTTGGAATTCAGGTCGGACTTGCCGGACATTTCGGCGGACGTCTCCGGGAAGGCTTCCAAGATCGCCCGGATGATCTGGTCGTCCGGCTTGCCGCTCCTCGCGATCTTTTCGAGCTGCTCCAGCGCCAGCTTCCGGGCGATGGATTCCGGGTTGGAATACTTGGTCTCGATGGAATTCTGCGCCGCCTCGATGACGTCCAGCAGATTCTCCGCCAATACAGGAATCGCAGGCAGCACAAGCAGCGCAAAGCAGAACAAAAACGAAGTCGGAAAGGATCGGGGTCTCATGGCATTTCTCCTCGCATTGGGGGGTTCCGTTTTCCGGATATATTATACCGCAACAACGCGAAAGATACAAGGGCGGAACACGACTTTTCGCGGAAAAAAACGGAAACGGCACGGGCTGACCGTGCCCGTTGAAGGTGTTACTGGATCGGGGACGGACCGTACAACAGGCAATTGTAAAGACGGATCGGCGTCATGATGAACATGGCGGCATCATACACGATGTCTCCGATAAAGCCGAATATGCCCTGTTCGTAGCCGATCACATCCAGCGCGTCGGGATTATCCCGGAACCGTTCCGCCAGGCTGCCGGTCGTCGTTTTCGGGAAACCGGTCAGGGTCTCCCCCCAGCCATACGTGACACGAACCTTGAGGTCCGTCCGCGCGCCGTATTTCACCAGGAGCCTGGCCGTGTTGTATTTGTGCTGCCACAGAGCATGCACAAGCGCGGAATCAAAAGACCAATTCGGATTCGCAGGGTTTCCCGGATACTCCGTCTTGAAGCCGTGTTTCAGGAGGACTTCCAGGACCGCCGCACCGTCGGGCAGCTCCGCCACGGCAGCAGAAAGCGGATAAGCTTGAATTTTATTAAAATAATACTCCGGTTCGGTATTCGCGCCGTTCTGGATCATCAGCTCGGCCATGTCCGGCAGATTCGCCATGACGGCGTAATGCAGGCCGCGTTCCTTATTCACGTCCACGCCGTCGCGGAGATATTCCTTCACCAGGTCCATGTCGTTCCACTTGACCGCCGCCCAGAACGGCTTTCTGACGCCCATTTCGTCCAGCAGTTCGACCATTTCCTTCGTTTTGCGCTCCCAGGCGCATTTGGCCGGGGTACGGCTCATCATCGCTTCTTTCTCCGGGTCAAGTCCATGCTCCATGAAGAACCGGAAGAGGTCCGCATTCCCGGTCTCCGCCGCCACGCAGAACATATTCTGCCATTCCCGTTCGGGGCACCGGTCGCGGTACTCCCACAGGATCGGGACGATCTCCATCTGCTTCGGCAATTTTGTATGCGATCCCGAGGTCGCGGACGGCCTCGTGAGGGTCATCAAAGCCGAATCGGACCACTGGCTCGTCACAAGTTCCATTTCGGCGCCCGCTTCGAGCAGGGCGCGGACGATCTCCGGGTTCGGATGCTCGGGACGGAGCGCATAGTACAGCATGGTGTTTCGGTCCTTGTCCGGCACGTTGATGAACTCCGTGCCGCGTTTCTCCCGGATGGCCTTCCGCACACCTTCAAGATCGTTCCGGCGGACAGCCCGGAACAGCGCGAGGTTCGCCTCCGGCAGTTTCCCATTGAAAAACGGGTCGAGCGTGGGTGTGCTTACGATCCTGGTCGTGAGGGCGCTGTCCAGCTGAGGCGTCGCATGGTCGAACGCGTCCAGCACGTAATCCGTCACGTTCCGCCCGCTGCTGTCCGCCCGGTTCACGTCGAAGCCGTATTTCTGAAGCAGGAGGAACATGTCGATGTTGTTGGAGCTCACCGCGGTCGCGGCGCATGCCACGCCCACATCCGTGGCAAGAAGAGGCGCGCAGCCGTTTTTCAGCAGGAATTCCGCAACGATGAGCCGTTCCGCGTTCGTGTTCTGCAGCCCACTGTTGGGACTCCCGGGGCTCATGGCCTTGCGAAGAAGCGTCCCGTCCTGCACGCTGAAATCCAGGTCCGTCTTCCCCTCGCAGAGCTTGAGCAGCCCCTTGGAACTTCCCACCCGGATCATCTCGGAGACGGTCATGATATCTTTCTGCGTCGCCGGATAGGTGTCGCGTGTCTTCGTCAGGTCGCGTTCGCCGGGCGTCCGGGAGTCCCCGCCGTCAGGATCGGCGGCGGTCCGCTGTTCGACCGCGGGAACGTCCGAAGTGTCAGCAGCAGAAAGGGGCTGCGCCGACTTAAGAAAAAACAAAAATGCGATCAGGAAAAAGCGGTGTTTCATGTTGTTTTCCTCGGATTGCGGAGATTGAGTTCTTCAAGACATACTATACCATGCGAACAGCACGAAGTCAAGAAAAAAACGACGGATCACAAAAATGCCGAAACGGCGCGGGCGGCTTGGGCCGGGCGGCCTCCCCCGGCGAAACAGCGTCAGAACAGCGTGGGCTGTTCGGGCTCGTCGTCCTCTTCGGCGGCGGCTTTGCGCGTCTTCTTCGTGTGGAACTTGGCGTGGCGTTCGCGGAGGATGGGGCGCGTGTAGGAGGGAACGCCTGCGTCGGCGATGGCGTTTTCCTCGAGGTTTTCGAGGATTTCGCGGGCGCGGACGATCACGTCGTTCGGAAGTCCGGCGAGCTTGGCGACGTGGATGCCGTAGCTCTTGTCGGCGGCTCCGGGGACGATCTGGCGCAGGAAGATGATCTGGTCGCCGTACTCGCGGACCGCGACGTTGTAGTTCTTCACACCCTTGCGCGTGAGGGCGAGCTCGGTCATCTCGTGGTAGTGCGTGGCGAACTGGGTACGGGCGCGGGCGGACGGATGGTCGAGGAGGTATTCCGCGACGGAAAGCGCGATGGAAAGGCCATCGAACGTGCTGGTGCCGCGTCCGATCTCGTCGAGGATCACGAGGCTCTTGCTGGTGGCGTGGTTCAGGATGTTCGCGGTCTCGATCATCTCGACCATGAACGTGCTCTGGCCGCGCGCGAGGTCGTCCATGGCGCCGACGCGGGTGAACACGCGGTCCACGAGCCCGATGTGCGCGTCGTCCGCGGGGATGAAGGAGCCCATCTGCGCCATAATGACGAGCAGCGCGGTCTGGCGGATGTAGGTGGATTTCCCCGCCATGTTCGGCCCGGTAATGATCATCATGCGGTTTTCGCCGCCGTCCAGCAGCGTGTCGTTCGGCACGAAGCGCTCGCTCTCCATCTTCGCGTCGAGCACCGGGTGGCGTCCGGCGGTAATGCTGAGTACATCGTCATCCGCGATGTGCGGGCGGCAGTAACGGTATTTGGAGGCGCATTCGCCGAGGGCGGCGAGGACGTCGAGGCGCGCGACGGAAAACGCGGCCTTCTGGATCTCGCCGGTGAAGGAGCGGGCGTAGGTACGGAGCTCCTCGAAGAGCTGTTTTTCGAGCGCGACGGCCTTGTCGGACGCGCCGAGGATCTTGCTCTCCATCTCCTTGAGCTCGGGCGTGATGAAGCGTTCGGCGTTCACGAGCGTCTGCTTGCGGACGTAGTCGTCGGGGACGCGCGCGAGGTTGCTCTTGGAGATTTCGATGTAGTAGCCGAAAACGCCGTTGAAATGCACTTTCAGGCTCTTGATCCCGGTGCGCTCCTGCTCCTTCGCCTGAAGCGCGGCAATCCAGGACTTGCCGTCGGTGATGGCCGAGCGGAACACGTCGAGGTCGTGGTTGAAGCCTTCGCGGATGAAGCCGCCGTCCGCCATGTCCGCCGGAGGATCGTCGGCGAGCGCGGCGAAGATGCGCGAGGTAAGCTCGGGGAAGTCGCCGAGGCCGTCGCGGATACGTTCCACCAGCGGCAGGTCGTAGGCGTTCAGGATCATTTTGAGGCCGGGCAGCACGGAGAGGCTGTGACCGAGCGCAAGCAGGTCGCGGGGGGAAAGAGCGCCCGCGTTGAGCTTGGCGGTGAGGCGTTCCATGTCGCGGATGGAGAGAAGCGTTTCGCGGATCTCCTGCCGGGTCAGGACCTCGTCCTTCATGAGGCCGACCACGTCCTGACGCTCCACGATGGCGTCGACGTCGCGCAACGGCTTCAGGAGCCAGCTGCGCATGAGGCGGGAGCCCATGGCGGTGGCGGTGCGGTCGAGGACCTGCAGCAATGTGCCTTCGCGGCCGCCGCCGTGGAGGGCGTCGACGAGCTCCAGGTTGCGCTGGCAGACGGGGTCGAGGCCGAGGTATTTTTCGCTGTAGTTGCGGCGGATGGAAACGATGTGGCCGGTATTGCGCCGGAGGTTTTCGGCGGCGTAGTGCAGCACGGCACCGGCGGCGCGGACGCCGCATGCACAATCCTTCAGTCCGAAGCCGTCGAGCACGGCAACGGAGAACTGGCGTTTCAGGAGTTCGGAAGTGTGCTCAAAAGAAAAGATCCAGTCGTCGAGCGGGGTCCACAGGATGGGCCGGATGAGCATGGGGCGTCCGCCGTTCTGGTCCCACTGTTCGTGAAGCGAACGCGGCAGGAGGCATTCGCGCGGCTGAAGGCGCTGAAGTTCGCTTTCGAATGCTTCGCGGGTGTCGAGGCGTTCGGTCTGGAATTCGGCGGTGCTGATGTCGAGCCAGGCGAGGCCGTAGACGTCCTTGTCCTCCGCCACGACCGCGCAGAGGAAGTTGTTGTCGCCGGGCTTCAGGAACGACGCATCGAGGATGGTGCCGGGGGTGATGACGCGGGTAATGGCGCGCTGGACCAGGCCTTTCGCAAGCGCGGGGTCCTCCATCTGCTCCGCCACGGCCACCTTCAACCCGGCGTCGAGCAGTTTCGGGATGTAGGCATCGACCGCGCGGTATGGCACGCCGCACATCGGGTTTCCGGCGCGATGGGTCAGCACCAGATCGAGCACGGGGGCGGCGCGCAAGGCGTCTTCGAAGAACATCTCGTAGAAATCGCCGGCACGGAAGAGCAGGATGGAGTCGGCGGGGGATTCCGCCTTCGCCTGAAGATACTGCTTCATCATCGGCGTGATGTTCTTTTCGCCGAAGTCCTCTGGGGAAAACTTTTTCGGGGGTCTGCTCATGGCCGTCAGTCAGTCTACTGTGCCGTGCCTCAGAACGGGATGGAATCCGGGTCGTCGAAGCCGTCGTCGCGTCCGGATGCGGGAGCGTCCTGCGCGGACGGGATGAAAGTGTCGCCGCCGTCCGCCTCGGGCTGAAACGGAGCCCAGGTCTGGCCTTCGGGGCCGTCCTTCGTGAGAATCTCGATCTTGCGCTTCAGCGTCTCAAGTTTCTGCTGGCAGTAGACGGAGAGGCGTTTTGCTTCCTCGAACGAGGCGATCACGTCTTCGAGGCGCGTGTTGCCGTTCTCCATGGACCTGACGAGCGCTTCGAGCTTGGCCATGGCCTCCTCGAACGACATTTCCTGTGCCGGTGCGGCTTCCTTTCCGTTTTGCGGCATATTGAGAATCTCCCGTGGATGTAAATGCGGAAAAAAACGTATCAGGAATTATACATCCGAAAACAGGATTGTCAAATGGAAAGAAGCGGAAAGGCGATTTTTTCCTAAAAAAAAGAATAAAGATGAAAAACCCGGCTTGATAAAAAGCGTCCGGGTGCTATATTATGTAGAATGTACCTGCATCACCACCTATTTACCAAGGAAGGCACCCCCTACCATGATGATCAAATGCCAGAAGTGCGGCTTCGAGAACCAGATGGGCAGCATTTTCTGCCGCGAGTGCGGCGAGAAACTCAATATGGATGCGATCGATCCGAACAAGCTCCAGAAGGACGTCGACAAGGAAAAGAGCATCAAACGCGCCAAGAAACGCATCAAAGGCGCCATTTCCGGCGCGATCAGCATCCTCATCGTCGTTGCGTTCATCTTCCTCGTTTTCCCGGATCTGTTCCCGTTCGGCAAACTGCGCCAGTATGAGGAGCCGACGGGCATCAACGAGACGTCCGTGAAGCAGAAATACAACAATGCGGTCAACGGCACGACGTCCGGCAATGTGAAATATTCCTACGCCGAGATCAACCAGATGCTGAAGACCGAGGTCGTGGAACCGCTCGCCGAGATGGATTCCTTCGCAAAAGTCACGGGCATGGAAGTGGCATTCGACGAGGCGAAGAACCAGCCCATCGCCTACGTCTGGATCTCCATCAAGGGAAAAGTGCCCGTGCTCTACACCGTCCACGGCGACTTCATCTTCCATCCCGCCGATCCCAATTCCAATGAAATCGTGAGCGAACCGATCACGATCGACGTCAGCCGCCTCGACATCGGACGTCTCCCCGTCCTCGTCAGCACCCACACTTTCCTCAACGGCTTCAAGACCCTCACCGACAACGAAGCGATGCAGAACTTCTTCTCGCGTGCCCAGGGCGTGGAATTCACGGCCGACGGCATGAGCGTCGTATTCGCCAAGGGCGCACCGGGCGCCGCCGCTCCGGCCCCGTCGTCCAACAGGCCGTCCGCAGCCACTGGCGTGGCCGCGCTCAAGGGCGGATCCGCCGCCGTGTCCGAAAAGAATGAGGCTGCCAGGGAAGCTGCCCGCCAGAAAGCCGAGGAGGAAAAGGAAAAGAAGAAACAGCAGGCGGAAGAACGCAAGCGCAAAGCCGAGGAAGAGGCCGAGCGCAAGAGACAGAAAGAGGAGGAGCGCAAGCAGAAGATCGAGGAGGAGAAGGAGCGCAAGAGACAGGCCGAGGAAGAGCGCAAGCGCAGGATTGAGGAAGAGAACGAGCGCAGACGCCAGGAAGCCGAGGACCGTCGCCGCGAACGCGAAGAGCGCCGCAATAATAACAATTACAATTCGCGGAACAGCAGAAACAACCGCAACTCCCGCAACAACCGCTGGTAACGACCAGACAGCGGAGGCCGTCGGCGCATCATGTCCGATCTTACGCCAGAGGAAAGGGAACGGTTTCACGAAATCTTCCCGTTCGAAGCGAAGTTTCTCGACGTCGACGGCCAGAAGCTGTGTTATTTTGATGAAGGGACCGGCCCCGCGCTGGTCCTGATTCATTCCTGCCCGATGTCGGCGTTCGCGTTCCGCAGCGTCATCCGCGAATTCCGCGCCACGCGGCGGGTCATCGCCTACGACCAGCTCGGGTTCGGACGTTCGGACAAGCCGCTCGACTTCGACTACCGCATCGAGAACCACATCGAGCACCTCGAACGCCTGCTTAACCACCTGGGCATCGACGAACACATCACGCTCGTCATGCACGGGCGCGGCGCGGCGATCGGCATGGGCTACGCGGCCCGCCACCCGGAGAGCGTCGAGAACTTCATCGTCATGAACGCGATGTCGTTTTCCGACTTCTCGCTGCCGTTCCGGCTCCGCATCTGCAAGATCCCGGTGCTCGGGAACATTCTCGTCAACAAGTTCAATTTCTTCCTCCGTCCGCCCTGGCGCTACCCGAAGATCGTTCGCGACGCCTATCTGCTGCCGTTCCCGCGGAGGGAGGACCGCTGCGCCCTCATGGAGTTCATCAACTCCCTGCCGTGCGCCCCGGAGGACAAGTCGGCGCAGTCCATGATCGAGATTGAGACGGCGATCTGGTCGCTTCGCGAGAAACGCGCACTGATCCTGTGGGGCGGGAAGGACTGGCTCTACACGAAACGCGCGCTGCGGAAATGGACGGAGTATTTCCCGTCCGCGAAAGTCGTCATGCTGCCGCTCGCCGGACGCTTC
>JAEEQO010000179.1 GCA_016285335.1 Victivallales bacterium
CTTCGGCGGCGGTCAGGGCGGCTTCGGCGGCGGCATGGGCGGTCAGGGCGGCTTCGGCGGCGGCATGGGCGGCTTTGGCGGCGGTCAGGGCGGCATGGGCGGTATGATGCCCGGCGGTCAGGGCGGTTTCGGCGGTGGCATGGGCGGCATGGGCGGAGCCCGCAACGGCCAGCTCCAGCAGACCATCGAACGTCTGAAAGCCGACACCCCGCGCGAAGAGGCTCTGAAGAAGATCGAGGCGAAGGACAAAGACGCTTACGCCAAGATCCAGAAGGAGATCGCCGATGCCAACGCCAAGCTCGCGGAACTCGCGAAGAAGGCTGAAGTCGAACTCCCCGATACCGCGGAACAGCAGAAAGCCAAGACGCTCGAATTCCTCGCCAAGGAAAAAGACGCCATCGACAAGCTCCTCGAAACCGACAAGACCGACTCCATGAGCGCGATGCGCGACTTCACCGAGCTCGCGCAGAAGAACAACATCACGATCAACGGCGGTCGCGGCGCAATGGGCGCTCAGGGCGGACGCAACGCCACCCGCGGCGGCAACAACAACACCATTCGCCAGATCCAGGAAAAGTTCCCGGAAGAATACGCTGAAGTCCAGAAGCTTCGCGACAGCGATCCCGCGGCCTACCGCGAGAAAATGCGCGAACTCCAGCAGAAGCTCAATTCCGCCAACTAATCCGAGGGAGGGCAAGCCCTCCACTGAAATCGTGCCCGGCTCCGCTCGGGCACTTTTTTTGTGCACTCGCGTAGCAGAGCACGATAACATCACTGCTTACAGTGCTGCTTGCAGTGCGGCGGTCTGTCATTCGACGGGCCGCCGATTTTTTTCGCGTGCGCCCGGCAGGACACACTAAAAAAAGGCCAACCGGATGTCATGGTCCGGCTGGCCTCGCTGTCGGTGGAGAAACGGTCACTGACGCTGCGGCTGACGGCGACGGCCGGGTCTTCCGGCAGGCGTTTCAGGCGCGCCCTGCGCGGCAGGATTCAACAGATTTTCCGCACCAGGCGTCACGACCGTGGTCTTCACCTGCGCGAGCGCGGGATCGAGGTCGCGTTCCGCGGACATGTTGAACACGGGTTCGCCGTCAACATTGAAGTGGACGCGGTGGATCGCGACGCAGCGTTCGCGGGCGCGGAGCGACGTCTCCCCGTGATAGGCGATCATGAGGTTGCCGAAGTCGTCCATGAAGAACGAATTGTGGCCGGGGCCCCATTTGTTCGGCACGGAGTAGAACGACAGGACCGGGGCGTTGCTCTTCGTCCACGACTTCAGGTCGAGCAGGTCGGCGTTTTCGTCCGCGGTCAGCAGTCCGAGCGCGTATGTGTAGCCGCCCGCGTCGCCGCCGGAGAAGGTCAGGTAGACCTTGCCGTTCGCGTTGAACGAATACGGGCCCTCGTTGTTGATCGTGCCGCGGACGTTCTCCCAGCCGTAGAGCGGACGGGAGAGCAGCACGGGCTCGGACGTGAGCACGCCGGGGTTCTTCTCGTCGATCGTGCCGATGTAGAGCATGGAGCCGGTGTCGCGCGGCGAGCCGATGCCGACGCGGTAGGACCACACATAGTAGGACTTGCCGCCCGCCTTGATGTAGGTCATGTCGAGCGAGATGCCGCCGTCGCCGACGCCCTTGCCGTCCGCCTTCAGGATCTTCACCGGGTCTTCCCACGAAGCCGGGTCGATGATGCTCGCGCCCTTCTTCAGCTTCATGTAATGGCACTGGGGCCCCCAGGCGCGCCCGCCGACCGCGAAGAGGATGTAGAGGTCGTCGCCGATCACGTGGAATTCCGGCGCCCAGAAGGTCTGGATGAGCTGGCGGCTTTCGTCCCTGTCGAGGATCAGGTGCTCCTTCACGCCCTCCGCGAAAAGGTCGTGCGGATTGTCGGCCTCGCGCACGTACAGCCCGATGTTGTTGCGGGCGTCGGTCGTGGCGATGAAGTAGAATTTGCCGTCCCACTTGAAGATGACGGGGTCGCCCCACGCGCGGGCGAGCGGGAACCCGTAGGACTCGTTCTGCACGGTGCCGGTGATCTCATATTTGCCCGGTTTGGAGAAGTCCACGCCCGAGGCATCCCATTTCACGGGCTTCACGGACGTGGAGCCGTCGGAATACACGATCTCGGCCTTCACCTTCGCGAGGTCGTCCGCCGAAGCCGCCAGGACGTTTTCCGGCACGCGCGCCGCGACGGAGACGAGGTGTCCCCAGTGCAGCGCTGCACGGTCGGCGAGAGCGCGTGGCACGGAGACCGTGCTGTAGTACCCTGGCTCATTTAAGACAATGCCTTCCGGCCCCTGAATCTTCGGTGGCTTGACACGCTCGCGGCCAACGATCGGCCCGGATGTTTTACCCGGTGCGCTGAAATCGGCGGTCGTCGTGATATAAGCCCCAGAGGATTCGGCAGCCCAAAGAATGCTATAGACATTCTTTTCCGAATCGAACGAAACGTCTTCGATGTATTTGACCTGATTTTGCGAGTTCATATCGAACAGCACCTGTTCGGAGAAATGGATCAGGTCCTTCGTGGTCCACAGCAGGACTTTCCCCTTGCTCTCCTCGTCCGGGGTGCCGTTTTCGTTCGTGCGGATCGCCATGATGCCGTAGCCGCCGTCCTTCAACGGGAAGATGACCGGGTTTTTCACGCACTTCGGGCGGATGGTGTTCTGTTCGGAGAGCGTGCCTTTCGCGAAGAGAATGCCGTAATTCTCGTTCATCGCCGTGAAGTGTTTCCCGTCGACGCTGCGGGCGAAGTGAACGGACCGCGCAAGGCCGTCGGGATAGCTGTTGGGTTCGGCGGTTCTGGTGTAAACGAGGATCTGCTCCGTGCCCGGTTTGTACTCGGGGAAGGCGGAAACGGCGGTGGAGGCGCAGAACGCAGCGGCGAAAAGCGTCATGCAGGCGAAACGGAATGCTTTCATCTTGGGCTCCTTGTTCGTGACGGGGCTGTTGAAAAAATCGAGATCATCGGAAACATTATAACATCTTTTGAGCGGATGTCAAGCCTCGCTGAAAAATTAACGGCGTTTCTAACGCATTTGTCCGTTTTTCTCCGACAGATAAAGGCTTGCTTTTTGCGCGCTTGCGGTGTATAGTACAGACAAAAAAGCCCACACAATCTTTTCCGTATCAGCAGGTGCATCATGCCGCAGAACCCCCATGCAGAATCCCCGTCCGGTCAGCCTAAAACCGATGAAGGTGTGAAGATCATACTGCCGGGCGTCACGTCCGACCCGCCTCAAGTTGACGAACGCCTGAGGTTCCGCCTGCCGCGGCTCGGATGCTTTACGCTCTTCTTCATCTTCTTTTTCTCCACCGTTTTATGCCTGGTCCTGTTCTTCTACACGGCGTTCCAGCTGCCGGTCGAATGCGAAACGCCGACGGAACGCGTCACCGTGGCGGATCCGTGCAACGTGATCCATGACGAGGACAAGGAAGTCCTGACGCAGCTCGCGACCGAGGTCGCCGACGCGGGCGATTGCGACGTGGCGGTGATGTTCGTCGACGAGCAGACCAGGGACTTTTACGTGCTGTTCGACGCCGTGCTCGCCGACTGGTCGCCGGGGAAGGGCGTCCTGCTGATGTACAGCCTGCAGACCGGCAGCATCCGGGTGGCGCTGGCGGGCGGCGGGTGGCGGCTGGCCGGACACGACAGCGAGGAACTCTTCCGCAAGGTCGTCTGGCAGAACACCTTCTGCCGGGCAAACCGCGTGCGGGTCCTGCTGAACGCGCTGAAGAAAGACCTTGAGCTGGCGAAGTCGTCCGATCTCCCGGAAGGCGTGATGGAACACTTCGGCGGGGTCTATTTCGACCTGCCGCTGGGGGAGGAACGCTCCGATTTCCGGTACACGAGGAGCCTGATCAGCCTTGTCCTGGGCGTGATCGGCATCGTGCTCGGTCTGCTGCTGTGGAGTGTGGGCCTCGCGACCCGGAAGAACTGCCTGGCGAATTACAAAAGGATCCGCGAGGAATTCGAACGCCGCAAGCCGAACGAGCCGGAACTGCGGCTTTCCGACCTGAACGCGCCGACCGAGATACAGGCCTTTTTGAAGGTGTTTCATCACCCCGCCCTGAAAACGCTCGCGATCCTTCTGGCTGTGGGCCTCGGTGTGCTCACGGCATCTGTCGGCATCAACGAAGGACCGAATCACGATTACGATACGCTGAGCGAGGAGGAGGTCCCGGACCTCGGGGAAGCGCCCGAAGCGCCGACGGGGATCGTCGTCGACCTCGCGGACGCATTCAGCCCCGAGGAGGAACGCGCCATTTCCGAGGCGGTCGACCACCTGGAAAAGGCCGTCGGCGGGCAGGTCCAGGTCCTTGCCGTGAAGACCATCGGCGACGAGGTGCTGGAGGATTACACGCTGGAAATCGCGTCCCGCTGGGAGATCGGCGAGGCGGGCAAGGACAACGGCGCGCTCGTGTTCCTCGCCGTCGACGACCGGAGAAACCGCATCGAGGTCGGCTACGGCTGGGAAGCCGCGCTGACCGACGCCCGTTGCGGCGATCTGCTCCGGTCCGCCGTGCCGGAGCTCCGCGAGGCGCGGTACGGCGACGCCTGCGTGAAGATCATCCGCGGCATGGAGCGGTATTTGTCTCAGGAACCGGAGTTTGACGCCGGTCACAGCCTTACGCAGAAGGGCGTGATCGCCGTGATCCCGTCCGTCAGCCCGCCCGAACCGCCATGGGACCCACGCCGTGAGGATTCGCTGGAGACATTTTTCGGATCCTTCGGCATCCTGCTCCTGCTTCTGGGCGTCGTACTCGGCTACTGGGGACGCCTCTGTATGACGTCGCTCCCCGATTACGTCATCATCGACCCGGTCAAGCTCCGCGAACTCAGTTCCAGCTACAGCTACAGTTCGTCTTCCGGTTCGAGCCGGAGTTCCAGCCGGAGTTCCAGCCGGAGCTCCCGCAGCAGTTCCAGCCACCGTTCCGGCGGAGGCCGCAGATCGGGCGGCGGCGGTTCGTTCGGCGGAGGCGGGGCGTCCGGCAGATGGTGAGTTCCGCTTCCGCAGCCGTATGACACGCGGTAATGTGAACGGAATCAAGCTCATCTGTTCCGCCCTCGAAATCATATTATTGTGTAATTAAATTATCTAGCGAAAAAATATTTTAAAAAAGATACTATTCAGCACAATAAACACACGGTCGCGGGCGTTAATTGTTTTGCATGGCTGTTATTCCTGCCAGGCGATCCGGCTTCCGGTGCAAGTCTTCCCCGGTTCCCGGCATCTTCAGCTCCACCGAAGACAACGCTTCCCGGAAGCACGCACCATGCCGAAAGTCTCCTTCATCATACCCGTCCACAACGAAGCCAAATCGCTTCCCCGCTGCCTCGAATCCATCCTGTCCCAGTCGTTCCGGGACCTGGAGATCATCTGCGTCGACGACGGCTCGGACGACGGTTCCGCCGACATCCTTCAGGAGTATGTGAACCGCGAACCGCGCGTCCATGCCACGGCGTTCCATCGCCGTCTGGGCACGGTCCTGGCGCGCAAGCTGGCGCTTCTGGACGCGCAGGGCGAATACATCATGTTCGCGGACGCCGACGACATGCTGCTGCCCGGCTCGTGCGAGACCGCCGTGCGACTGATCGAGGAGTCGAAGACCGACATTGTGCAGTTCAGCGTCGATTTCGAGGCGGAACAGAAAGACGCGGACGCCCTTGAATCGTTCCGGCGCGTCTTCCGGTCGCGCACGCTGGAATCGCACGGCGCCAATGTCCTGTACGACTGCTTCGTCAACCACAGGTTTTTGCACAATCTCTGGAACAAGATCTACCGCGCCGAAATCTGCAAGGAAGCGGTCAACGCAATGCCGGACATCCAGCTTCACCATTACACAGATCAGTATCTTTCCTTTTTCATCCTCTATTTCGCGGAATCGTTCCGGAGCGTCGTCACGAGGCCCTGCTACCGCTATCATTTCGGCGGCGGCGTCTCCACGAAGGCGCCGAACGCCGCGCAGTTCAAGGACATTTGCCAGGTCAGCCGGGCGCTGCCGCTGATGGAGAAGTTTCTCCGCGACCGGAACGCCT
>JAEEQO010000180.1 GCA_016285335.1 Victivallales bacterium
TGCTACCGCTATCATTTCGGCGGCGGCGTCTCCACGAAGGCGCCGAACGCCGCGCAGTTCAAGGACATTTGCCAGGTCAGCCGGGCGCTGCCGCTGATGGAGAAGTTTCTCCGCGACCGGAACGCCTACGAGACGAACAGCTCCGTCCTGGACGCCATCCGCAGCACGCTCCAGGTGGACATCGTGAACAAGCTCCTGACCATCCCGAACCTCACGCGCGAGATCATCTTCACCGCGCTCGAATACTGGGGCAGCGACGTCGTGTTCGAGTTCCTGGACGCGACCGGCATGTTCCGGTATCCGTGCGACAGCCGCCTGTCGATGGTGTCCGAACTGGTTGAAAGAGTCAAGGCGGACCAGAGGGAGATCGCCAGGCTTCAGTCCGAGCTCGATACCGCCCAGGCGAAAATGCGCAAGATGTCCCCGCGTAGCTCCCAGCTGCTCCGGACGCCCGCCCGCGCGACGTCGCGCCTGTCGCGGCCCTCGCCGGTTTCCTCCACCATCCAGCAGGAGATCACGTCATCTCCGCAGAAGGTGCAGTTCCGGTTTGTCCAGAAGCTCCCGAAGATCTGAGAAGGGCAGGGGAGTTCCATATTTCTCTGTTCCGATGAATGGGACCGAGGAGGATCCCTTTATTTCCCGGAGGCGTTTTCTCCGAGCGCGAGCAGGGCTTCGGCGGGCGAAAGCGTGCGCCATTGTCCCATCGGGAGGCCGCCGAGACGGAGCGCGCCGACGGCGATGCGTTTGAGGCGGCGCGTGCGGTTATCCAGTGATTCGAGCATGCGGCGGATTTCGCGGTTTTTGCCCTCGCCGAGGATGAAGACGTAGCGACCGGGCGCTTCGGCGCGGATGGAGATCGCGCGGAGCGTTTCGCCGTCGTTCTGCACGCCGGTAGTGGTGAGGCGGCGGATGTCGGCGGACGAAAGCGGCTTGTCGGTGGTGACCTGGTAGGTCTTGCGCGTGCCGTGCCGCGGATGGGTGAGCTGTTCGATCCAGGCGCCGTCGTTGGAAAACAGGATGAGTCCCTCGCTGTTCTTGTCGAGGCGGCCCGCGGAAACGAGGCGTACGCCGGGGAGGTCGATCAGGTCCAGCGCTTTTTTCGGGGCGTGGGGATCTTCGGCGGTGCAGACATAGCCGCGGGGTTTGTGGAGCATCACGTAAACATAGCCGCGCGGCGGTTCGACCGCTTTCCCGTCCAGCGTCACGCGGTCGCCGGGGGCGATGCGGACGGACGGATCGGTGCGGACCTCGCCGTTTACGGACACATGCCCGTTTTTGATGAGTTCGGCGGCATGGCGGCGGGAGGCCGCGCCGGAAGTCGACAGGTATTTGGTGAGATTCGGGAGCGCGGCATCCGCATCCGTGCCGGATACGGGAACAGGAACGGCGTTTGCATGCGCGGGAACGGGCTTTCCATCCACTTTGGGACGATACCCGCGCCGGAATCCGGGAGACTTGCTTCCCGCCGCGGAACGGCCTTTTGCGGGCGCAGGATGCGGTCCGGATGGCGCGGGTTTCTCCGGCCTGCCGGTGCCGGAGCTGTTCCGATTCTCCCGCCGGGACGGCCGCGGCATCAGTCGCGTTCGCCGTTTTTGGCGGCTTCGACGGCGGCCAGGTGCTTCTTGGCGAGCTGGATGATCTCCATGAGCTTCTGGCTCTGGACGTCGGCGGGGAGGCTGTCGAACGCGTCGAGCAGGATTTTCTGGTCGGCGGTCATTTCGATCTCGTATTTGACCTTGTCGCCGTCCTTCGGCAGATAGGCGGTGAGGAGCGGATAGAGCTTCTCCCAGGTGTCCTTCTGCATGACTTCGGTCTCACGCCGCATGTACTTGGAAATGGTGTTCGCGCTGACGTTGGCGCAGTTCGCGAAATCGGTGACGGAATCGTAGCCGTCGGCGATGCACGCGTGCAGAGCTTTGACGATGTCTTCCGTGATTTTCATTTTCTATCGTTTCCCCCAGGATGATTCAGGGATTGTTTTGCTTTCTGTTTGCCATGGCGCTGCGGAACTCGCGCAGATTGCCGTACTTGGCCTTGAGTTCGTCGATCTCCTTCTGGTCGGCGTCTTCGAGCGCGTGGTTGAAATAGCTGTTGATCACGTACGAGGTGATCTCCTTCGCCGTGTCGTCGTCCGCGGCGATCGTCTTGGCGCCTTCGAAATCGCCGTAGAGAAGCAGGTAGAAATACAGCGCGTCGGAATGTCCGGCTTCGCCCGCGCCCTTCTTCAGCAGCACCAGGCGCTGCGAAAGCGGCAGGTCGTCGAAATTGAACTGGAAGAGCTTTTTGTCGACCATGGCGGCCTTCACGATGCCGTTGTTGATGGACTTCACGTAGCAGATGCCGGAGGGGCCGTAGCCGATCTGGGTGTCCGCCAGGATGGTGTTGCCGTTGTAGGTGTTCTCGCGGATGGCCTTTGCGCCGGCGATGTTGTCGAGCACGGTCTTTGCCCAGTCGCGGTACGGGCGGGCGACCGAGGCGACGGCTTCGTCGGGATCCTGCGACTGGCGGTCGAGCGTCTGGTACCAGTCGGCGTAATCCCGCTCCGCACGGTCCAGATGCTCATGGTGCGTCTGCTCGATCATGCGTCCGGCGAAATATTCCTTCTCGCGGACGAGGCGCTCGGAAAGCTCCATCGCGGTGCGTGCGCTCTGTTCCTTGCGGAGCCGGTCGGCCTGCTGTGCGTATTCGTCGGCGCGGCGCCTGTCTTCTTCGGCCTGCTGGGCGCGGCGGCGCGCCTCTTCGGCGGCCTCGGCGTCGTCCCTGCGCTGGGCGATGAGCTTGCGGAGCTTGCGGGATTCGAGGTCGCGTGCGGATGCCATCATAGCCTCGTCGACCTCCAGAAAGACCGCGCGGAACGTCATTTCCGCCTGTTCCTCCTTGGGTTTGCCCGGCTGGTAATCCATGGCGATGTACGCCTCGCATTTTTCCAGCAGCGCCTTCCTGTCGGTGGGGTTCACGCGGGAGAACGCTACGATCTCGTCGACGGCTCGCGTCATTTCGGTATCGCGCTGAAGTTCGCGTTCGGCGGCCTCGGCGGCCTCCTTGCGGGCGCGTTCCTCGCGTGCCTTGGCGTTGTTGAAATAGAAAAGGATGCCCGCGGCGATGAGCGAGACGAACAGCACGGCGCACGCGATCATGATCATTGTCCGGGTCTTGCGCGCCTCGTCCTGCTGGCGTTTCTTCAGGTTGTAGATGTTGCGGGCGCGGTCGTTTTTGGGGTCGGTGGCGCCCGCAAGGACGGTGCCTCCGCCGACCGGACGCGCCACGCGGGTCGAACTCTGGGAGCCGCCGCTGAGGATCTCGGACTCGGTGGACGGCCCGGCGATCTTGCCGCGGCGGGCGTTGCGGAGGTCGTCGATGAGCTCGGAGGCGTCCTGATAGCGCATGGAGGGGTTCTTCGCCATCATCTTGATGATGATGCGGGAAACGCTCTCCGGGATGTCCTTGTTCACGGAACGCGGCGGGATCAGGGGTTCGGTGAGGTGCTTCTTGGCGATCTCGGCGGCGGTGGAGCCGTCGAACGCGAGGCGGCCGGTCACGAACTGATAGAACGTGGCGCCGAGGCTGTAGATGTCGCTGCGGGTGTCCATCGGGGCGCCGGTGAGCGCCTCGGGGCTGATGTACTGCGGGGTGCCCATGACCTCGTCTTCGTCCGAGTCGCTCATGTCGCCGGTCACGCGTGCGAGACCGAGGTCGGCCAGCTTGGCGCGGCCGGTGGAGGTGAGCATGATGTTGTCGGGCTTGATGTCGCAGTGGATGAGTTTCTGTTCGATCCATGCGTAGTTCAGGGCTTCGGCGATCTGCTGGATGATGTTCAGTGCCTGGTCGACGGGGATCACGCCCTCGCGTTCCAGCACGTCCTTCATCGTTTCGCCATCGATGTTCTCCATGGCGAAGTAGAGCAGGCCGTCGTCCTCGCCCACGGCGTACGCCTGGACGATGTGCGGATGGTTCAGCTTGGCGGCCGCGCGGGCCTCCTTGATGAAGAGCGCCACGAATTCGGCGTTGTTCGCGTAGGATTCGGCGAGGATCTTCAGCGCGGCGGGACGGTCGAGGGTGATCTGATGGGACAGATATACGGTGCCCATGCCGCCCTGGCCGATGGCGCGGCGGATGATGAAGTCGGCGATCACGGAGCCGCGGGAAAGGCGCGTCGGGGGGACCTGCACCACGGAGCCGCAGTGGCCGCACTGCACCATGATGCCGGCGTCGACGTCGTCGACGGCCACGATTCTGCCGCAGGATGAACATTGGAAACGCATGATATGTCGTTCTCTCCTCAGGGAATTACTGTACGGGGTCCAGGAACTTGGTCTTGCAGGTCAGCCAGTTGATGTTCAGCGGGAGTTTCGGCGTCTGGGCCGCATTCGCTTCGTACCGGTTGGTTTCCACGAACCGCACCACCACGTTCTTGTCGCCGGTCCCCGCCAGCTGGCCGTTCGGCTTGAAGATGATGGCCGGTGCGCTGGAGACGTTGTTGCCGATGCCGCTGTTGTTCAGGTTGGTGACTTTCGTGAGGCTGCCGGACCCGACTTTGCCTTCGGTGCCGCCGCTCGTCGTCCCCAGGTCGCTGGACGTGTCGGGGACCATGGTATTCTCCGGCAGGAGCACAAACGAGGAGCCGGGCACCCAGCGGCGCCAGAGATAGCTGGTATTGTCCGTGTCGGGATTATGATAGACCTCCGCCATGCGGAAGCGCGTGAAGCCCTTGGAGCTGGAATCCTTCACGAATATCAGCGCAGTGTAGGCTTTCGCGGAAACGGCATGCGCGCGGCCCTCCATGATCGCGCCGTTCATCTGGTTCGCGGCGAGCGTGGTCTTGCGACCGGAGAAAAGCGAGCTGTACGCCGGGATCGCGACCGCGGCGAGGAGGATCATCACTCCCATGACCATGATCAATTCGACCAGAGTGAACGGCCTGGCTGCTGCAT
Source organism: Victivallales bacterium (assembly GCA_016285335.1). The sequence goes on from JAEEQO010000180.1 coordinate 4,932, forward strand.
GTTGTCTCATATCGTGTCTCCCGGGGGGATTGGTTCAATTCTTCTTTTTGGAGCCGGACGCCTGCTTGATCTCTTCCTCAAGGGCCTTCTTTGCGGCGGCCTCCTGCTCCAGGATCTGCTTCTTGCGCAGGGCGATGTAGTCGGCCTTGCGTTGCGCCCTGTTGGCGTCGGTGATCTTTTTGAGCGCTTCGGCGCTGAGGCGGTCCGGGGTCTTTCTGACGAACTTCTGAAGCTCGTCGTATTTCTCGGCGTAGCCCTTCGTGGCCTGGGCGTACAGCGCCGCGTTCTTCGTGCGGATCGCCTTGTCCATCTTTTCGGCGGGTTCCTTCAGCTCGAGCGCCTTGTTGTAGAGAGACTTGAGCCAGCCGTCGGTGACGCCGGTGACTTCCTGGATCTCCGCGTCGTGGACGTAGTTGTAGAGGTTGCCCATGGCGGACTGGAGCTGGCGGGTGCCGATGCGTTTGTACTTGTCCGGGTCCTTCGCGAACACGTCGTAGGAGTTCGGCATATCGGAGTCGCCGAATGCGGCGATGTATTCCTTCAGCATGTCGGATGCCTCTTTCCGGGTGTAGGAAGGCTCCAGGACCTTGTCCGGGACGTAGATGTCGCTGTCCTTGATGGTGGTCGTGGTCCGCGCGGCGGTCCTCTGCTGGGAGAACGCGCAGAACGGGGCGATGACGGCCGCGGCGAGGGCGGCCATCAGGATCTGTGTCTTGAAGAAGTGATTATTCCGCATATTCTTTCCTCGTTACTTTCCAAGCACCCTTGTTGTCGTTGGCGGATTCGTCCCACTCGAGACGGACGATGACCTTCGCCTCGCCCGTGATCTCGTCGTAGAAGTTGTCGTACTGCTTGTACGCGGTGGCACGGCTGGCGAACGCCGACCGGATGCTTGCGGCCGACACGCCAGTGGGGGCGGTGGATTTGTTCGAGACGTTTCCGGAGGAATACTCCAGGAAACCGGCGTCGCGCATGACTTCGAGGTCCTTGACTGTGTCGGACATGTTCTTCTGAAGCGTGACCCCGCCGACGTCGCGGATGGTCTGCGCCAGCACGAGGATCGTCGCGCGCTTGGTCTGCTGCTTGTTCCA
>JAEEQO010000181.1 GCA_016285335.1 Victivallales bacterium
GCGTTCAGCGACCGCGACCAGCCGGAAGACACCGCCGGCGCAAAGACGTCCGCTTCCTCCGGCGAACCCATCGACCCCGCCGCGAATCCGAACGGGTCGAGTGTGCCCGCCACCACGGACGGCTCCGCGCCCGCCGCGGTCCCGGCCGACGAACAGGGCAACTGAGCCCCATGCCCCATGCCGAAACAACATCAAAACTGACATAAAGGTTCCATCTACATGAAAAAAACAATGAAAACGATCGTCCTGCTCGCCGTCGTGGCGGCAGTCGTTTACTTCGGCTTGAAAATTCTGAAGAGCTATTCCGGCAAGGACAAGGCGAAAGTCGTCTTCCGCACAGAAGAGGTCACCCGCACGGACGTCATCCGCTCCATCTCCGCCACCGGCACCGTCGAGCCCGAGGAACTCGTGAACGTCGGCGCTCAGGTCAACGGCAAGGTCATGAGCTTCGGCAAGGACACCGAAGGCAACACGGTCGACTTCAGCTCCCGCGTCACGACCGGCATGGTCCTGGCGCAGATCGACGACGTCCCCTACAAGGCCGACCTCCAGGACGCCGAAGCCACGCATGAACGCGCCAAGGCAGGCATCCTCCAGGCCGAGGCCGGAATCGAAAGCGCCGAAGCCAGCCTGAAGCAGAGCGAGACCCGCCTCGCCCTCGCCAAAGCGAACTGGGACCGCGCCCAGACGCTCTACCAGTCCAAGACAATGACCAAGAGCGACTACGACAGCTACCAGTCCGACTACAACACCGCGCAGGCGGAGATCGCCGTGAAGAAAGCCGCCCTCACCGAGGCGAAGGCATCCCTCTCCAGCGCCAGGGGCACCCTCTCCAGCGCCGAAGCCTCCTTGCTCCGCGCGAAACGCAACCTCGACTACTGCACCATCACCGCCCCGATGGACGGCGTCATCATCGACCGCCGCGTCAGCATCGGCCAAACCGTCGTGTCCAACCAGGCCGCGTCCAGCATCTTCCTCGTCGCGAAGGACTTCTCCAAGATGCAGGTCTGGGTCTCCGTGAACGAAGCCGACATCGGCAGCATCACGCCCGGCATGGACGTCACGTTCTCCTGCGACGCGTTCCCCGGCGTCACGTTCCACGGCAAAGTCTTCCGCATCCGCCTCAACGCTACGCTCTCCTCCAACGTCGTGACCTACATCGTCGAGGTCAACACCGACAACCCGGACGGCAAGCTGAAACCCTACCTGACCGCCAACGTCAAGTTCATCCGCGACGCCCGCCGCGACGTCCTCGCCGTCCCGGCCTCCGCGCTCCGCTACACCCCGGACGTGAAGAACATCGAGCCCGCCGCCCTCGCGAACCCGGTTCAGCCCGGTCCCGAAGAGGCGCTTCTCTGGGTCGAAAGGAACGAAGGGCTTCTCACCCCCGTCAAGGTCAAAGTCGGCCTCAACAACGGCACCCTCGCCGAGATCGTCACGTCCGACCTGAAGGAAGGCGACGAGATCATCATCGGCGTCGACACCTCCGCCGCCATGCGCGGCCCTGCCGATGACTCCATGCCGAACAACCCGTTCATGCCCAGGATGCCGAGATTCTCCGGCCGCGGCAGCGCAGGCGCTCGCGAACGCGCCAGCCAGCGCGAAGCCGCAGCGGGCGGCGCAGGCGCGGTCTCCGCTCCCGGCGGAGCACGTGGCGGCGCAGGCGGTCCTCCCGCGGGCGGAATGCCCGGCGGACGTCCCGGAGCCGGAGCCGGTCCCAGGAACTGATCGCGAGGTCCCGCACATGGCACTTATTGAACTGAAAAACATCGGCAAGACGTATTTCCTCGGCGAGATCTCCGTGCCCGTCCTGAAGGGCATCTCGCTTGAGATCGGCAAGGGGGAATACGTCGCCCTCATGGGGGCTTCCGGTTCCGGGAAAAGCACCCTCATGAACATCCTGGGCTGCCTGGACCGCCAGACCGAAGGCGACTACTTCTTCGACGGCGAGGAGGTCGGCCGAATCTCCGGCGACAAGCGCGCCAAGATCCGCAACAAGAAGATCGGATTCGTGTTCCAGAGCTTCAATCTGCTCCCGCGCACCAGCGCGCTCGACAACGTCATCATGCCGCTGAACTACACCGCGCAGAACCTCTCCGCCTCCGAGTGCCGCCGCCGCGGCATCGAGGCGCTGAAGCAGGTCGGCCTCGGCGAACGCATGGACCACTTCCCGTCGCAGCTCTCCGGCGGCCAGCAGCAGCGCGTCGCCATCGCACGCGCGCTCATCAACCGTCCGCCGGTCCTGTTCGCCGACGAGCCCACCGGCAACCTCGACTCGAAGACCAGCATCGAAGTGATGAACATGTTCTCCGAGCTGAACGCCTCCGGCATCACCGTGATCCTCGTCACGCACTCCACCGAGATCGCCGACTGCGCCAAGCGCACGATCATGCTGAAGGACGGCCAGATCGTGAACGATCCGAAACACGGCACGGAAGCAAAGGGGGCCTGACCATGAGAATCGTTTCCACTGTCCTCACCTCCCTCAAGTCGCTCAAACGCAATCCCACGCGCACCCTGCTCACCACGCTCGGCATCATCATCGGCATCGCCGCCGTCATCACCATGATGGAGATCGGCAACGGCTCGAAGAGCGCCATCCAGACCTCTCTGGAAAACATGGGCGCGAACTCGATCATGGTCATGCCCGGCAGCATGATGGGCCCCGGCGGAGCGCGTCAGGGCGCGGGCGCGGCCGTTTCGCTCGTCCCCGCCGACGCCGACGCCATCGGCGAGAACTGCCCCAGCGTGGCCCTGTATTCGCCCGTCGTCCGCGGCGGCAACGTGCAGGTCATCTTCGGCAACGTGAACTGGGTCCCCAGCAACATGTTCGGCGTGGCGCCCGCCTACTTCGAAATCCGCAACTGGGAGATCGGGGAAGGCCGCCTCTTCACCAACGACGAAGTCGACACCAACGCCCGCGTCTGCGTGGTCGGCACCACCATCGTAAAGGAAGTCTTCAACGGCATGTCCCCCATCGACTGCGAACTCCGCATCGGCGACGTCACGTTCACCGTCATCGGCGTTCTGAAGACCAAGGGCGCGAACATGATGGGCTCCGACGAGGACGACGTGGTCCTGACCCCGTGGACCACCATGCGCATGCGCGTGACCGGCCTCAGGACCGGCACCGCCTCCAACATGACCAGCTCCGTCTCCGACTCTCCCGGCGAACGCTTCGCCATCAGCGGGCGCGCGCTCTACCCCGAGCAGGACAACAGCATCACGAAGGACAAGCTCTTCTACAGCCGTTTCACCCAGCTGGACCAGATCATCGTCACGGCCTCCACGATCGAAAAGAACGAACAGGCCGTGCGGGAAGTCGAGGAACTGCTCCGCAAGCGCCATAACCTCAGCATCGATCAGGACGACGACTTCACCGTCCGCAACTCCGCCGAATTCATGTCCATGCTGAACCAGACGTCCACCCTCATGACGAACCTGCTCCTCGGCGTGGCCCTGATCTCCCTCGTGGTCGGCGGCGTCGGCATCATGAACATCATGCTCGTGTCCGTCACGGAGCGCACGCGCGAGATCGGCCTCCGCATGGCAGTCGGCGCGCGTTCCCGCGACATCCTGCGGCAGTTCCTCATCGAATCCGTCGTGCTCTGCATTTCCGGCGGCATCCTCGGGATCCTGCTCGGCCACGGCGCGTCCCTGATGATCGCGGGCGTCCTCGGCTGGCCCATCGAAGCCAGTCCGCAGGCGATCGTCGCCGCCGTCATCGTGTCCGCCACGGTCGGCATCCTCTTCGGGTTCTATCCCGCGTGGAAAGCCTCCCGCCTCGACCCGATCGAAGCCCTCCGCTACGAGTGACGGCGCAATAATCCATAATCACAAAATATTCAGCCCGTCGGTTTCATCGGAAGCCGGCGGGCTGAAACGTATTCAGGTGTTTGTTTTTTCGAAGCTTACGCCAGAAGCGCGGAATCCGTCAGGAACGCGTCGGACTGCACGCCGGAGATCGCCGACACGGCGGAGGCCAGCGCGTCGGCGTCAAACCCGGCGGAACCGCTCAGGGCGGACTGCGTGGCGATCGCGTCCGGCCCGGGGTACGGCATGGCTTCCGCGACGTCTTCCCCGGAGGGCAGACCGCTGCATCCGGCGGCATTGAGCTCGACGTTGTAATAGGCGATGCCGCCTTTCGATGCATTGGTGGACTCGAAGGAGATGTAATACTCTCCGGCGGCCAGCGACAGGGGTTTTGTCTTGGCGGAGTACACGATGGAATCCTTTCCCGATTTGAGCGAGGTCGCCTGAAGCGATTTCACGGAATACGTCATCACATTGCCCTGCTTGTCCGTCTTTTTGTCCAGCCGCCAGATCGTGAACTTGCCCTTGTCCGTGGCGGAGATCGTGAAACTCAGTTTTGCGTCGTTGGACAAATTGATTTTCGCATAGTCGGCGGCGTCGCCGTATCCGGCGAAGTTCCGATACCGGACGTTGCCGACATAGACGTACATATCCTCGTCGCCGTCCAGCAGAATCGTTTTGTCGCTGAGGTAAGAAATATCCGTCACATAGAAATCGATGGTGTTGGGGTTCTCGATCTTCAGTTTCTTGTCGTACAGCCAGTTATCGTCGAAATGCTCGGTGTGGGTGAAGAAGAAGCTGCCCGGGGTTTTGAGCGTCACGGTGTAGTCCGCATCGCCGCCCCTGCCCTTCTTCGCGTTCGTGCTTTCCATGCTGAAGTAGTACGTGCCTTTGTCGAGCACGACCGATTTCGTGACGGCGGAATACGAGTCGGCATCCTTCTGCTTCGCAAGCGTCGTGGCCTGAACGGAGGTCAGGGAGTAAGTCGTGACGCCCTTCTTGTTCGTTTTCGACTTGAGTTTCCAGATCGTGAACTTCGTCTTGTCCGAGGCGTTGAGCGAAAAACTGATGATCGCGGCGGTATCGAGCGTGAACGCCTTGTAGTCGATCTCGTCGCCGAACCCGACCCAGTCGGCGAGGATTTCCGACGACTCGGAGGTGATCGTGCCGACGTCGCCGATCAGCGCCAGCGCCGACGTGTCGTCCATATCCTTCAGGTTGGTCCGGTTTTCGCTGATGTCGCCCTTGACGAAGAACTTGCTGGCATCCTGGTCGACCTCGATGTTGTAGTACGCGCTGCCTTTTTTCTTCGCGGTGGACTGCATGGCGATATAGTATTCGCCCGCCTCCAGCAGGATCGGCTTCGTATTCGCGGTGTAGTAGATGCCGGTCTCCTTGCCCTTTTTGAGCGTGGTCGTCTGGATCGACTTCTGCGTGTACGTCTGGACGCCTTTCGTGACCTTGCCGGGGGTGAGGCTGTAAATGATGAACTTCGAGGCGTCCGTGGAAATGAGCGAGAAGCTCAGGAGCGCGCCTTTCTCGAGGCGGATCTTCCGGTAGTCGTATTTGTCATCCGAGCCGACATAGTTATGGAAGACGATCTCGTTCTCCTCGAACGCGATCTCCTCGGCGGCGTCCGGACGGATATCCTCCTCCGTATCCGAAGAAATGACCGCCGGATCCGAATTCGCGAGGTCTTCGTTCCGCGTCCTGGTCTTCTTGACGTACAGCCAGTCGTTCGAGCCGTTGTCGACGACGGGCGGACGGTCCGGCTGTTCCTCCTCCTTGCCTTTCTTGAAGATCAGCATGTCGTCCACGATCTTCAGCGTACATTCCGTGCCGCCGATGTCCTTCGTCTCGCCGACGGAAATGGTCTCGAGGACTTCGCCCTCGGTATTGACCACGGAGATCTGCCCGTCGTATTCGGGGAACCCGATGGCGAGCGAATAGGTGCCGTCGGCCTGCGTGCCGGAGATCGTGATGGTATAGTCGACGCTCAGCCAGCCTTCGATCAGCTGGAAGTTGTTGATGCGGACCGCGGCGCCGGGGGTGAGCGTGCTGAGGTTGAAGTCGACGACCGCGTTGTGCTCCAGATAGACGTATGCTTCGTCGGAGAGGATCATCCGTCCGGTCAGCCGGGCTTCCGTGGCGCCATAAAGAGCGCCTGCGCCCCGGAGCGTGAACCCGCTCACCGTGC
>JAEEQO010000011.1 GCA_016285335.1 Victivallales bacterium
CCGCAGGCTGCCCCCGCCGAATCCGGAGACAAAGCGCAATGAAATTAGCCGACTTTTCCGTTTCGCGTCCGATCTTCATCTCGATGTTCGCCTGCATCGTCATCGTGCTGGGCGGCATCTCGCTGAAGTATCTTCCCGTCGACCTCTTCCCGGAGATCGACTTCCCCGCGTGCTCCATCACCACGTTCTACGACGACGCTTCGCCGCAGGAAGTCGAGGAGCTCATCACGCGCCCGATCGAACGCCAGATCAGCGCCGTGACCGGCATCGAGGAGATCACGTCCATCAGCTCCGAGGAGACCAGCTCCGTCATCGTGCGTTTCACCTGGGGCACAAACCTCGACAACGCCATCTCCGACATCCGCGACCGCATCGACCGCGCACTGAAAATGCTGCCGGACGACGTCGACCGCCCGATGCTGATCCGCTTCAACTCCGCCTCCATGCCGATCATGCGTCTGGGCGTAAGCACGGACATGGACCTGACCAAGGCGAAGAAATACCTGGAAGACAGCGTCCTGTACCGTTTCGAGCGCGTCGAGGGCGTCGCCAGCGCCAACATCAGCGGCGGCTACGACCGCGAGATCCACGTGCTGCTCGACGTCGACAAGGCAAAGCTCCTCAACATCCCGTTGACCGACATCCTCAACAAGCTCCGCAGCGCGAACGTCACCACGCCCGCAGGCAACCAGAAATCCGGCACGCTCGACGTCCGCCTCCGCACTATGGGCACGTTCAACAACCTCGACGAGATCCGCAGCCTCTTCCTCACCGTCGGTCCCGACGGCTCCGCAGTCTGCATCCGCGACATCGCCGAAGTGGAAGATACCCACGAGGAAGCCACGCGTTTCGTCCGCATCAACGGCAAGCCCGGCATCTACATCGAAGTCTACAAGCAGTCCGGCTCCAACACCGTCGGCGTGGCGAAGGAAGTCCGCAAGGAGCTCGAAAAGATCAACGCCGAGCTCGAGGGAAGCTTCCATATCGTCCCCGTCACCGATGAATCCGAATACATCCAGCGCTCCATCAACAACGTGTCGAACACCGCGGTCTCCGGCGGCCTCCTCGCCATCCTGATCCTGTTCGTGTTCCTCTGCAACATCCGAAGCACGCTCATCATCGCCATCAGCATCCCGCTCTCCATCGTCGCCACCTTCGCGCTCATCTACTTCTGCGGATTCACGCTGAACATCATGACGCTCGGCGGCCTCGCGCTTGGCGTCGGCATGCTCGTGGACAACTCCATCGTGGTGCTGGAAAACACGGTGCGACTGCACGACAGCGGCATGTCGCGGACCGAAGCCGCCCGCCAGGGCGCCAGCGAAGTCACCAGCGCCCTTATCTCCAGTACGCTCACCACGGTCGCCGTCTTCCTTCCCATGGTCTTCATGAAAGGCATGGCAGGCGTGATGTTCAAGCAGCTCGCGTACGTGATCGCGTTCGCCCTGCTCTGCTCGCTCATCTCCGCCCTGACCATCGTGCCCATGCTCTGCGGCCAGATGCTGACCGAAAGCGAATCCAAGAAGACCGGGTTCATCGCCTGGTTCGCCCGCATCTCGAAACGCGGCTTCGACGCACTCGGCGACTACTACGCCGATGCGCTCGACTCCGTGCTGCGCCACAAACTCATCACGGTCATCATCAGCGTCGGCATCCTCTCGTTCTGCTTCGTCATCGCGCCGCTCATCGGCACCGAACTCATGCCGAAGACCGACGAGGGCCAGATCCGCATCAACATGGAAGACGCGGTCGGCACCGGCCCCGAGTTCGTGAACGAAACCGTCATCGCCACCGAGCAGATCATCCGCTCGCAAATAGGCCCCGACCTCAAGTACTGGACCTCCTCCGCCGGCGCGTCCACCTGGAACTCCTCCGGCGGCCACAAGGCAAGCTACAACCTGAAGCTCACCCCGAGGACCGAACGCAGCGAGGGCATCGAATCCATCGCGGCCCGCCTCGGCAAAGCGCTCAACAAGCTCCCCGGCACGATCTTCCGCGTGCGTTCCGCGCAGTCCTTCATGGGCGGACGCGGCGCCGGCGGCGACGCCATCCAGATCGACATCCGCGGCTACGATTTCGAAACCGCCGAAGACCTCGCCCGCCGCGTGCAGGATCTCTGCCTCACGGTCGAGGGCGTGACCGACGCGAAGCTCTCCCGCGACATCGGCATGCCGGAAAACCGCGTGATCATCGACCGCGAAAAGGCCGGCAAGATGAAGGTCGACGTGAACACCATCGCGAACTGCCTCCGCCTCGGCCTCGCCGGGACCCAGGCGAACTACTTCCGCGAAAACGGCTACGAATACAAGATCCTCGTCAAAGTCAAGGACGCCAAGTACATGAGCACCGATTCCCTGCTCGACCTCACCGTCCGCAACGGCGACGGCGAGAACGTGGCGCTCCGCAACTTCCTCACCACGGAAAAGGTCCTCGGACCCGTCACCATCGAGCGCAAGAACCAGCAGCGCAACCTGACCGTCTCCGCCAACCTCTACGACCGCGACCTCGGGTCCGCCGTCGAGGAAATGCAGGAGAAGATCAAGTCGCTTTACCCGCTGCCCGCCGACTTCACGATCTCGTTCTCCGGCGACTACGAGGACCAGCAGGACACCTTCCGCGAGCTCGGCATGGCATTCGCGCTCGCGCTCGTGCTGGTCTACATGGTCATGGCGTGCCAGTTCGAATCGCTGATCGACCCGCTGATCGTCATGTTCTCCGTGCCGCTCGCCGCCATCGGCGTCATTCTCACGCTCTTCCTCACCTACACCACGTTCAACATCCAGTCCTTCATCGGCTGCGTCATGCTCGCCGGAATCGTGGTGAACAACGCCATCCTGCTCGTCGACACGGCAAACCTGCTGCGCCGCCGCGACAAGCTCCCGCTCGCCGTCGCCGTCCGCGAAACCGGACGCCGCCGTCTGCGCCCGATCCTGATGACCACCCTCACTACCGTGCTCGGCCTCATCCCGCTGGCGCTCGGCCTCGGTGAAGGCGGCGAATCCCAGGCCCCGCTCGCCCGCGCCGTGATCGGCGGCCTCACCAGCTCCACGCTCATCACGCTCTTCTTTATCCCGACCCTCTACGCAGGATGGGAAGGCTGGCGCGAACGCGTCCGCGAAAAGAGAGCGCTCAAGAAGCAGCAGAAGGCCGCGGCATCCGGCGCGGCGCCCGCTTCTACACCGGAGGGCACGCCGGCATAACGGCATCGGACAATCCCACAGCCGGTATGGACGGGGACCTGCCACCGGGTCTCCGTCCTTTTTTCGCCCGAAAGCCTTGACAAAGAATGGTTCCGGCTGTATATTATGAGGTTACCGGAAAAGAACCCATTCATTCTCAACAACGGCGGATTTCCCACTATGCGACAGGCTTGTTTTTTCGACCGCGACGGCGTCATCATCGAGGAGGCCGACTACATCTGCGATCCCTCCCTCGTCCGGCTGTGTCCGTTCGCCGCGGACGCCATCCGCGCCATGCACGACGCCGGGCGCCTCGTGATTGTGGTCTCCAACCAGTCCGGCATCGCCCGCGGCTATTTCACCGAGGCCGACCTGCGCGCCGTCGAAGCCCGCATGAACGAACTGCTCGCGGAGGCCGGGGTGAAGATCGACGCCGCTTACTACTGCTTCCACCACAAGAAGGGCATCGTGCCGGAATACGCCGTCGACTGCGACTGCCGCAAGCCGAAGCCCGGACTTCTCCTGCGCGCGGCGAAAGACCTCGACATCGACCTCGCCGCATCGTTCATGATCGGTGACAAGGAATCCGACCTGGAAGCCGGCCTGAACGCCGGATGTTGCGGCGTCGCGCTCGTCCGTACTGGGCACGGCGTGCATCAGAACATCGAGAAGATCCCGCAGGCCGTCGATGTCGGCGATGTCCTGACCGCCGCGAAGGAGCTTCTGGCGCGCCATCCCGCATAAGGCGGCGGCATTCTCCCCCGAAAAACATGACAAATCAATCGAACAGCATAACCCATACCGGAGACAAAAGATGAAAGTCGGAGACAAGTTTACTCTTGAGATCTACCCCGAAAACAACGCCGAGATCACGATCATGTCCGTGGACGAAAAAGGCTACAGCTACAGCATCGCGTTTCCCGACGGACGTGTCGGCGTCGGTTTCAAAAGCTGGTCGGACCGGGATGCCCTGCCCCGGGAAGACTGACCTTTCGCCTGCGCCTGAATCCGTCGATCGCCCTCCATTCAAGACGATTCCCGCCGTTACTGTCAGCTTTTTTTGACGACAGAGATGCACCAGCGGTTTCTGTGCATTTTCCGGTGATGTTTTCGCCGGAAAAACTTGTATTTCTTCCTGAAAAGATGTATAGTAATAGTTGACATTCAATCAGGAGGAATCCCCCATGAAATTTGAAGACCGCAAATATATCCTGAACGCACTCGCGAAAAACGCGAAGACAACAGCCGCGGACCTCGCCGAACAGCTCGGCGCCACCGAACAGGAAGTCGCCGCCGAGATCGCCGATCTCGAAGAGAAAAACATCATCCACGGCTATCATGCGATCATCAATGAGGACAACCTCCACGAAAAACCCGTCAAGGCGATCATCGAGGTGCGCGTGCGCCCGGAACGCGAGGGCGGTTTCGACCGCATTGCCCGCCGTCTGAGCAAGTTCCCGCAGGTCACGGCTCTCTATCTCATGTCCGGCCGTTACGACCTGATGATCGAAGTGCACGGTACGGACCTCAACGAAGTCGCGTCGTTCGTTTCCAGCAAGCTTGCCACCATCGACGGCGTCCTCTCCACTGCGACCCATTTCCTGCTGAAGAAATACAAAGAAGCCGGGACCATGCTCCTGGAGGAGGAACGCGATGAGCGACTCAAGATCGTGCCGTGATTTCGTAGCGCCGCATATCGCCGTCCTGCCGAAGAGCGGCATCCGGTTCTTCTTCGACCTCGTGAACACCATGTCCGACGTGATTTCGCTGGGCATCGGCGAGCCCGACTTCGTGTCCCCGTGGTCCGTCTGCGAAGGCGCGATGTACTCGCTCGAACGCGGCCGCACCAGCTACACGTCCAACCTCGGGCTGCTCTCCCTCCGCAAGGCCATCTGCGACTACCTCGACGAAGAGTTCGGCGTGCGCTACGCCCCGGAAAAAGAATGCCTCGTGACCGTCGGCGTCAGCGAAGCCTTCGACCTCGCCATCCGCGCGATCACTTCGCCCGGCGACGAGATCATCTACCACGAACCGTGCTATGTCTCCTACGGCACGGAGATCCGCATGTCGCACGGCGTCCCGGTCCCCGTCTGCACCTACGAGAAAAACCTCTTCGCGCTCGACCCGGCCGACCTCGAAAAGGCCGTCACGCCGCGCACCCGCGCCATCATCCTGAACTTCCCGTGCAATCCGACCGGCGCGGTCCTCACAGACGAACAGATGCGCGACATCGCGAAAATCGCCGTCAAGTACGACCTCGCCGTGATCGCCGACCACATCTATTCCGAGCTGCATTACGACGACCGCCCCATGCACACGGTTGCCGCCCTCCCCGGGATGCGCGAACGCACCATCTTCCTGCACGGATTCTCCAAGGCGTTCGCCATGACCGGATTCCGCATCGGCTACGCCTGCGGCCCGAACTCCATCATCGACGCTATGATGAAAATCCACCAGTACGCCATGCTCTGCGCCCCCACGACCGCGCAGTACGCCGCCGAAGAGGCGCTGAAGAGCGCCCGCCCCGACATGCTCCGCATGATCGCCGAGTACAAGGGCCGCCGCAACGTGATCGTCTCCCGCTTCAACGAAATGGGCCTTTCCTGCTTCAACCCGGAGGGCGCGTTCTACGTCTTCCCGAACATCACCTCCACCGGGCTCAATTCGCAGGATTTCGCAGTCAGGCTGCTTCAGTCGAAACGCGTCGCGGTCGTCCCCGGCAACGCCTTCGGCGCGTGCGGCGAAGGCTACGTACGGTGTTCCTACGCGACCTCGCTGGAGGAGATCCGCACCGCCATGGACCGCATCGAGGAATTCCTCGGCGAACTCAAGGCCGGAAAGATTTAAGGATTCCCGTTTTTCTGTTGCAAACGGTCAGCGGTTGTCTGACTATTCTCTATTCAAAGCAGAAGGAGATATACCAGTATGAAATGGGTTTACTATGACTACATGGGAAATATGAATCCTGTCTGCAAGGATGTCGGCACAATAAAAAGAATCATCCCGAATCCCGGTGAACAATACACTTACTCGAAAATTCTGGAAATAGAAACGGATGAAGGGAGATTCGGATGTGACACGAAATTCGACATCGTCAGGCTCGGTGGATTCTGCACATTCGAATTGATCGGGGATCCGGATGCGGAGATTCATTTTATCAACTTGGATAGAATCAGTCATGGCGAAATCGTCAATCTGTGCCCCAACGATTCCTTGATGCACAAAGGCCGTTCTCTCACCCCAATTACCACCGACCCGCGGATCCTCTGCATCATGCACCGGGCGCACGATGATCTTCCGATGAATCCGACGGAAGATCAGTTCAAAACGTTCTGTGAACACATTCCAGACCGGGAAGAGGCGATTGAATACCTCAAACGCAAAGGAGCTAAAATGGATTGTATTCCTATGATGGCTGTAGAATACAATCTACGCATGGAAAAAGAATAGAACAATAGAATTCAGCAAGAGGAAATCATATTTTCATTCGATTCGACACTTCATCAATCAGCCTCCAACACTTTGTACTGTCTGGCGAAACGGCATATTTCCTGAAGATTTCCTCCAAACTCTGCATTTCCTCTTCCTTTCCTATTTTTTTTAGACAACGCAAAACGGCCTTAAAATCGGCTTCCGGTTCGTCGCAATACATGTTATGAGTCGCATTTTCGTACTTTGAATACGCTTCCGCCATAGCAAATGGAATTGCGGAAACATAATTCTTCGTTACACGTTCATAGAAGATGCGGATTTTTTCATAAATTTCTTTACAGTAAAGATTCCTGTTAAAATCCGCGTTTTCGTCAAGGTTTCTTTTCTGCTCGAATTGCTTTATTTTTCCTTCTTTTGACGTTAATTGCAGACGCTGTTTGTATTTCAAGTCAGAAGCTTTACTCTCCTTCTTTCCTATTTCCATTTTTTTAGCATTTTCATATTCTTCAAACAACATATCCTCTGCACGCTTATACTGTTCATTTTCATACAAGACCGTTACAACACGAAGTCTCGTTTGCAACATTGTAATCGGTTGGCATCCGGCATCTTTCTGAAGCTTTTCAACTTTTTCAAGAAGCTTGACAGCTTCATCGGGTTTATTGTTCTTGAGTTCGGTCGCACGAGCTTCAAGGCTCCTGGCCTTTTGTATTTTTGCATCAGGAGTTGAACCAAACAGGACATTCAAAAAAGACATAAGTATTTTCCTTGTTGTTGTTTTCTACTATATCACAAAGAAGCAAAAATGCAAATGTTTTTTTAGAAACCTGTTTTATTCTTTATCGGAATGAAACATTCAAACCAGGGCGCGGCCGGCGCGTGTTCTATTGTCGGTCGGTTCGCCGTTCACGTACACGCGGACGATGCCTTCCGCCGGCGTATGCGGATGCGCGAAATCCGCCTTGCAGTCCAGTTTCGCGGGGTCGAACACGGTCAGGTCGGCGAAATATCCGCGCCTGATGATGCCGCGGTCTTTCAGGCGGAACAGCGAGGCGGGGAACGATGTCACGCGGCGGACGGCTTCCGACAGGCCGCACAGCTCCGCCGTCATCTTCAGGAACAGCGGGAACGCCCCGAATGCGCGCGGATGGCCGCGCCCGAGGGATTCGTCCCGATTGCGGACATTCTCGTCCGTGCCGCAGCACACCCACGGTTCCGACAGGATCCGCCTCAGATTCTCCGGCGACATCCCGCCGAACGCCGCCATCGCACGCGCACCGTCGTCCCGCAGGACCGTGATGGCAAATGCCGCGGCGGAGGGCAGCCCGGCGCGGACGGCGCATTCTTCGAGCGTCATGCCGCAGTACGGCAGGAACTCCGGCTTGGAAACCGCCGTCAGGATCGCGCGTTTCACGCGGCGGGAATCCGCCAGTTCTTCGATGAGCCGGGCACATTCTTCCGGGTCGGCGCTCAGTTTTTCCTGGATTTCGCGGTCGCGCATGGAATCGTACTGCGGCGGCAGGATCACGCTCAAACTCGTCTGGGAATACGTGTACGGATAACGGTCGGCGGTGATCCGCAGGCCGCGTTCGCGGACTTTGTTCAAGAGTTCAAGCGCGGCGTCCAGTTTGCCCCAGTTCGCCTCGCCCGCCGTCTTGAAATGGCTCACGTGGAGGCGTCCGCTGCCCGCCGAAGCGAACGCGACGGCTTCCTCCAGCGATTCGATCAGGCGCGCGCCTTCGCTCCGAAGATGCGTCGTGTAGATCGCGTCCGCAGGCTTCAGGACCGCCGCCAGACGCAGCAGGTCGGACGGCGGCACGGTGCGGCCGGGGGCATACAGGAGCCCGCTGGAAAGTCCGGGGCAGCCGTCCGCCAGCATCTTATCCAATGCAACGCACTGGTCTTCGATGTTCGGATATGCCGCGCAGAGGGCGTTATGTCCGCACAGCACGGCGAAATTCACCGCCGGGCGAACGCTGTCCACAGTCTCGCAATAGTCCCTCCATCCCGTCCATACCGGCTTCACGCCGACCGCGGCGCAGTCCGACGCGACCTGTTCGGCGTTGTTCGGGGTCACGGGAAACAGCGAATGTCCGCAGTTTCCTAATATCTCGGTGGCGATCCCCTGCGTGCGCTTGCTGAAGGCGTCAGGCGCGGCGATCAGAGCGGCGTCCGAATGCGAATGAGCGTCAATAAAACCGGGCGAGACAACGCATCCCTGCGCGTCGAAGACTTCCGCCCCTTTCGTGCCGGATATTTCCCCGTTCGGCACGACCTCGGCGATCCGGTCGCCGTCGATGCGGATCGAGCCGGGGTAAAGGTCGCCCCCGGTCCCGTCGCAGATCAGCGCATTCCGGATGATCCGCACGGCGTTCACCCGGCGATCACACCGTCTTTCAGGACGATGGCGCGGTCGGCGATGTCCGCCACGCCGCGGTCGTGCGTGACCATCACGATGGTCGTGCCATGGGTCTCCACGAGCTTGCGGAAAAGCTTCAGGATGCTCTTCCCGGTCTGCGAATCGAGGTTGCCGGTCGGCTCGTCCGCCAGCAGCAGGCGCGGCTCGTTCATCATGGCGCGGGCAATGGCGGCACGCTGCTGTTCGCCGCCGGAAAGTTCGTTGGCACGGTGGCCGATGCGCTCCTTCAGCCCGACGCGTTCCAGCAGGTCGAGCGCGCGCTTCCGGCACACGCCCGGCGACTTGCCGTCGAGCAGCGAGGGCAGCATCACGTTTTCGAGGATGTTCAGCTCCGGCAGGATGTGGTAGGACTGGAACACGAATCCGATGTTTTTGCGGCGGAACGTGACCAGTTTCGAGCCGGAAAGATCCGCCGGGTTCACTCCGTCGATCAGGATGGAGCCTTCGTCCGGTCGCGAGATCGTGCCGATAATGTCGAGCAGCGTGGTCTTGCCGCTGCCGGACGCGCCGAGCAGCACGGTCCATTCGCCCTGCCCCGCGGTAAACGACACGCCGCGCAGGACTTTGATCACGGACGCCCCGATCTTGAAATGCTTGGAAACGTTCTGTACGGTCAGGAAATTCCGGTTGTCACTCATAGCGCAGGGCCTTTGCGGGATCGAGGTTGGCGGCGCGGATCGCGGGGACCAGCGCGCCGCAGGTGCAGAGCAGGATCGAGATCACGGAGATCAGCGCCACGTCGCCCCACACGATGTGCGCGGGCAGCTCGCTGAAGAGGTACAGCTCCTTCGGGAAGATCTCCTGCCCGGTGATCGCCCGCATCGCGTACAGGATGTTCATGCGGAACACTACGACAAGCCAGCCGAGGAACACCCCGCCGGCAGTTCCGAGCACGCCCACGAACACGCCCTGAAGGATAAAAATGCGCATGATGGAAAACGAATCCGCGCCCATGCTCTTCAGCAGGCCGACTTCCTTCGTCTTCTGGATCACGGTGGTGATGAGCGTGTTCGCAATGCTGAACGCCGCCACGAGCACGATGAAAACCAGCAGGAAGAACATCATGTTCTTCTCCACCGCAAGGACGCTCAAAAGCTGCCCGTTCAGCTGCTTCCACGAGTACACCGTCACGTCCGGATGCCTCTTGGAAAGCTCGTTCCGCAGGGTCGTCAGGAAGTGGTCCATGTGGAACGGGTCGTCCACCCACACGTAAACGTGCGTGGCGCAGCCCCAGTCCAGCCCGAAGAGCTGGTCGGCGTCGTCCAGCGACAGGAACATGATGTCGCGGTCGTAGTCGTATTTGTCGAAACTGAAGATAAACGACACGGTGTATTCACCGGGCAGGTAGTATTCCGACTTCTCGGAGATCTTGTACTTGCCGGATTCGTCGCGTTCGATGAGCTTGGCAAGGCGCGACGGCGAATGCAGCAGCACCTTGCTTCCGACCGAGAGCCCGAACTCGTTCGCGATGACCTGGCTCACGGCGATCTCGCCGCGTCCGAGCGAATACTCGCCCTGCTTCACCACGTCTTTCAGGTCAAGTCCGGCGGTGTCCATCTCCGGGTCGAACGCAGCAAGGACCTTCGGGTTGAACGCCTCCTTCACCTGAAGCAGAACGGGCGAGACCAGCACGGGCAGCGCCTTGCCGCCGTTCTTCTTCACGATCTCGACCACGTTCTCCGCCTCGTTGCCGAAGAACACGCCGGCATTCCCGCGCGGATTGCTGGAATAATGCATCGTGGGCTTGCGGATCTGGGCGTGGGACCCGGTCTCCAGCAGTTTGCTCTTCGTCTGGTCCGTGAACCCGGTCATGACGGCAAGCACCACGATGAGCACCGCCACGCCCAGAATCACGCCGATCACGGAGATCAGCGTGATCACGCTGACCGCACTGCGTTTCGGCTTGAAATACCGCCACGCCAGAAAACATTCCGTCCGAACACTCATTCCGTTTGGTTTCCAAATATGATTCGGGGCGGATAAACCGTCCAGAACAGGTTGTCAGATCATTGGTATAAACGAATAAATATAGCTCGTTTTTCCGTTTTTTTCAAGCTGACTTGTTGCCTTTTTCCGGTTCAAGGGGTATATTATTTCATTATGAAAACATTCATGCCGCACAAACCTGAACTTCTCGCACCCGCCGGAAACGCCGCCTGCGCCCTCGCCGCCTACGACGCCGGAGCGGACGCCGTGTACGCCGGGCTCAAACGCTTCAACGCCCGCGAGCGCACCGGCAACTTCACGCCGGACGAAATGGCGCGCGTGATCCGCTACGCCCACAAGAACAGCCGGAAGTTCTACGTGACCCTGAACACGCTCATCAAGGAAAGCGAGATCCCGGAGGCCGCGGAAATGCTCGCCGAACTCGACCGCATGCACCCGGACGCCGTGATCGTGCAGGACCTCGGCATCGTCGCCATGCTCCGCGACTACTTCCCGCGTCTGACCGTTCACGCCTCCACGCAGACCGGCATCCACAACACCGCCGGGCTCGCCGTGGCGCACGAACTCGGCGTGAAGCGCGTGATCCTGGAACGCCAGACCACGCTGACCGAACTTGAGGCCATCGCCGCCTCGAAGCCGCCCGTCGAGCTCGAAGTCTTCATCCACGGCGCGCTCTGCTGCTGCATCTCCGGTTCCTGCCTGCTCTCCAGCTGGCTCGGCGGCTGGAGCGGCAACCGCGGCAAATGCAAGCAGCCATGCCGCCGACGCTACCACACGGACCGCGGCAACGGCTTCTATCTCTCCGTGCAGGATCTCTGCACAATGGAACTGCTGCCGCGCATCGCCGCCACCGGCGTGGCGTCCGTCAAGATCGAAGGCCGCCTGCGCCGTTCCGACTATGTGGAACACGCCGTGTCCGCCTACCGGATGCTGCTGGACGCCACGAGCGAGGAGGAATTCAAATCCCTGCTGCCCGCCGCCCGCGACCGCATGGCGCATACCTTCGGCCGCAAATGGTCGGAGGGCTTCTACACGGCGGCCTCGGCGAAGACGCTCGTCAAACACGATTCCCTCGGCGCGTCCGGCCAGCTCTGCGGCACGATCGTCTCCGCGAAGGACGGATTCGTCGTGATCGACGTCACGAAGCGCATCCACCTCGGCGACGTGCTCCGCATCCAGCCGCGGTCCGGCGACGAAGGCCCCGCCGTCTCCGTCACCTCGCTCACGGTCAACGGCGCCCGCGTGAACCGCGCGCTTCAGGGCGAACGCTGCACGATACGGCTGGCGGCGGATGTGGCCGCCGCGCCCGGTTCCATCGTCTACAAGACCGGCGAATCCACCTCGGATTACTCGCGCCGCGTGGCATCGCTGCCCGCTCCGCGACCCGAAATTCCGCTCAGTTTGAAGCTCGATGCCTCCGGCCTCACGGCGGTCCTCTGCGGACGTACGTTCCGCAAGCCGCTCGAACTCGCACCAGCCACTGCGCATCCCGCCACGCCGGACACTCTCGCCGCGGCGTTCGAGGGCGAAGGCTCGCCCGAGTTCGTCTTCTCGCCTGTTCGGGCCGAAGTCGACGGCGCGTTCTTCCTGCCCGCCAGCGTGCTGAAATCCGTCCGGCGCGAACTCACCGCGTTCGCGGAGACCATCCCCGCCGCAGAACGCCCCGATCCCGCCGCGGATTCCCTGAAAAAACTCCTCGCCGACTACAAAACCATCCATTGTCCCGCCCGCATTGAATTCGCGTCGGAGTGCGTTGTCCTGCCGCGCGGGGTCCGGCCGCCATCACCCGGCATGACCGTGATCCGCGAGCTCGCCGACGATACCTCCCCGCACGAGGAACTCCTCCTGCCGTTCTACATCCCGCAGAAATCCCTGCCGGACATCGCCGCCGCACTGGACCGTTTTGTCAAAAAGGGCGGCAAAACTGTCCGCGTGACCTCGATCCAGCATTTCGCGCTGCTGAAGCCATACCCTGAACTCATAATTCGCACGGGATTCCCCCTGCCCTGCTGCAATTCCTTCGCAGCGCGCGAACTCGGCCGTCTCGGCGTCGCTTCGGTCCAGGCGTGGGTCGAACTCGAACGTCCCGAACTCGAGGCGTTCGCGCGCAAGTCGCCCGTCCCCGCCGAACAGTTCGTCTTCGGGCGTCCGGTCCTGCTCTCCACCCGCGCCGCGATCAACGTCGACGGCGACATGCAGGACGCCCGCGGCAATGTCTTCCGCGTGGCGCATCGCGGTCTCCTCACGCAGATCACGGCGGACAAGGTCATGGAGCTCCCGCGCGTCCGCGGGTTCGCGTCCTATCTGACCGATCTGCGCGACGCCCGCGCCGACGAACCCGGCGAAGCACTGTTCAACTTCGGCTACGAATTAAAGTGAGGAGGGCAAGTTCTCCACGGCGGCATTCTTCAGTAACGCTTTTGCGGTGAATTTTCGAAAAAATCTGCTCCGCCGCTTGCAATTTCCCGCACGGGGGAGTATATTAATAAATGTTCTGTTGCCGCGTCCCCATCGTCTAGAGGCCTAGGACATCAGGTTCTCATCCTGGTAACATGGGTTCGAATCCCATTGGGGATGCCATTTTTATTTTAAAATCGAGGGGTGGGAGAACCTCGCCGCGTGCTGACGGGTCGGTCGCCGCATTTGCAGCCATTGAACACGGAAAGAACTGGCATTTCCGCAAAAAAGATTCCACCGGAAAATGAGGAATCATACATTCCGGTGGAAATGACAAAAAAGCGGATCGGACCGGAGCCGCAAAGGCGGTTCCGGTCATTCGGAATAAGATCAGGCTTTTTTCTTCTTCAGCAGGGCCGAGCGCACGATGCCTTTCGGATCGCTGATGAGCAGAACCGCGGTCCAGATCACCAGGGCGAGTGCGATCACGGCCAGGCCGAGCAGGGAATCGTTGAGGACGTCGGCAAACGCGGGCTCGAAGACCTTCGCGCCCTCTTCGGCGTATTCGAAGACCAGGTCCACGAACCACATGATGGCGGCGCCCCAGAAAAGCCAGCAGAGCACGCTGAACTTCATGTCGCGCAGCGTGGCGGACGCATACCATAGGGCGGTGCAGACGACCGCGGCGAACGTTGTCAGGATCAGGCACATATTGTCAGCTCTCCGCCGCGACGGGTTTGAGTTTCGCGATCCGGGCGCTGACGATCAGCATCCCGATCCAGATGGCGAAGATCAGCGCCGTCATGGCGCCGCCGACCGTCGCGATCTCCTTCAGAACTTCCGCTGTTTCGCCGTTTTTGACGCCGGTCAGGAACGGGAACTGGAAGATGATTTCGCCGTGCCAGATGTGTTCGAACGCGAGCAGGGCGCAACCGCCGAACGAAAGCTTTTCAAGCCAGCCGAGTTTCGTGGTCCAGCTGATGGTTTCCGGATCGCCGGATTCCTTGCCCTTGACGGCGTGACGGGCGACTCCGGCCGCGATCGCGGCGACGAGGGGAGCGGTGAAACAAGCCATTTTGACCTCCTGAAAAAAGGTAAGTGCATTTCCGCTGCGGGGAAATCTCGCCTCTTCATGAGGCACGATGGAACTGAAATTGCAAAAAAAGGAAACCGAAACAGACGCTTCAGCATGCTGACGAAACGGCTTCATGCCGCCCGGCTTTATAGAATCCGTTATACTATAACACGTTTTTGCGGAAAATCAAGCAGGAATCTTCCGCAATTCTTCGACAGCCTGCTGGATCAGATTCCCGAGCGTGAAATCGGACACGCCGACGATCACATTGTCGCAGTGTTTGAACGGGATCAGGATGCGTCTGGCGTCGGACTGCGCTATGGCGTTCGCCATCGCGGGCGTAATCTCCCCGCCAAGCGAATCCGCCACCACGATCCCGAGCGGACCGATGATGACATCGGCTTTCCGCGCGGCCACAAGCACGGCGTTCTCTCCGGTCGCGGCATCATCCGCCCCGCCTTTCAGCATGGCCGCGGTGGCGACGGTATTCGTCCCGACGGCCATCAGGCGGACATCGGGAAACGCCTCTTTGATTTTTGCTGCGAGCTGACGGCCCACGCCGCCGCCCTGCCCGTCTACGATCAGGATATTCATGATTCCTCCGGCATTTCAAAAGAACAAAATGCGGTTGTTTTTTTTGAATATACGATTAATAAAATAGCCTGTTTTTCACGTTTTTTCAAACGGAGTCCGCGCCTTCCGGCATTTTTCCCGGAAGATTCCCGTTTCCCGCTAAGATTCCCGCACGTTCCGGCATCAAATTCATGAAACAGGGTTTCAAAAACAGCCCGCAACGCCTGAAAGGACACAGCCATGAACAAATCTTCTCTCTTCGCCGTCGTTTTCACCGCCGCCATGCTCTGCAGCATCCTCTCCATGCTCGTGAAACTGAGCGCAGCCGTCGAGACCGTGAACGCGGCATTCCCCGCCGCGATGTGACAAACGGCCGGGTAAAATCGGACTCCAAATGATGACAGGACGATCCATTTGAAGCAAATCCGCGACATTTTTCCGTTTTTTTACTTTTTTCCGCAAAAAACGCTAAGAAACGCGCATCACAGACCGTCTAACTCACAAAACATGTTCGCTTACAACAACACTTTCAAACTTTTGAAAGGGATTCATACATGAATAAAACGATTCTCTTCACCGCGGCATCCATGGCCGCACTTCTCTGCACCGTCTCCGCCTCCGCACAGGAAAAACAGGCGCCGAACAACGGCTTCGTCACGCTCGACCTGAACTGGACCGAGAGCAGTGCGCCCGCCGAATCTCAACTGGACGGCGACACCATGCGGCAGATCCTCGAACGCGACCAGGCCCGCGTCAGAATGATTCAGGAACGCATGAAGGCCAAGGCTCCGGAGATCAAACCCGAACTCATCGGGAACGGCGAGGCGAAAAAGGAAGCCGATGCCCCGAAGACCGTCACGGTCCCCGTCGCCCCGCCGGACGAATCCCGGAACGGCGGCCGCACCTTCACATCCGAACAGATGCGCCAGATCGTCGAACGCGACCGTGCCCGCGCAAAAGCCATGGGCGAACGCGTCCGCGCCGCGCAGGCTGAAGCCGAGGCTGAGAAGTATCTTGCCGAACACCCCGTGGAATTCACGCCCGGCAAGACGCCGGCAGGCTGGCTCGACGATCTTCAGGCAGCTCTCGAAAAAGGAAAAAAGGAAAAGAAGCCCGTCTTCGCGCTCTTCACCGGCTCCGACTGGTGCCCGCCGTGCCAGAAACTCGAAAAGAACATCCTGCTTCAGCCCGCGTTCAAGGACTTTGCGAAAAAGCACCTCGTGCCCCTCTTCCTGGATTTCCCGAGGGAAGCCAAGCTCGACGAAAGCGTGAAGAAACAGAACGATTCCATTGCGAAAAAATTCTCCATCGAAGCATATCCGACGATCCTCATCCTCTCCGCAGACGGTCAGAAGGAACTCTGGAAAGAAGTCGGCTATAATCCCCTCTTCCTCGAAAAGCTTCAGGAAGCGGTGAAAGGCCTCGACAAGGACTTCCCCGAGACGGCCAAGGCCGTGAAGGACGAAGCCGAAGCCGCAGCCAAGGCGAAAGCCGAGGAAAAGGCCGCGAAGGAAAAGGCCGAACGCGAAGCGTTTGAAAAACAGCAGAAGGAACTCGAAGACGCCTGGGATCAGTATGCCTCCCCGCCCTTCGTCGATCCCGCCGAGCTGAACCGGAACACCAACACCCCCTGGGGCGCCGGACGCATCAACCGGAACGTCCAGCGCGATCCCGAACTCCTCCGCGAGCTCGACAAGAACGGCTCGATCAAAGGCCCGGACGTCCTCCCCCACGGCGGCCCCGCCCCGCTCCGCAACCACGTGAAGCTCGACTGACGCGCTCCATTCAAAAAACAGATCATTCCAACCGGATGCCGACGATGAATGCCGATGGCATCCGGTTTTCATTTTGTTTTATCGCACAAAAGCGAGGAAAACAACGGCTGCACACTTGATTTTTAGTTCCGGGATGGTACATTATTGGGACAGATATGGAATATCGCACGAATTTGAACTTGCCCGCCGCAAAGAGCTTGATCCGGCGGGATTCATCCGGTCAGGAGGAACTGCGCATGAAGAAACGGAATGTTTTTTTGAAAATAACGGCGGCGGCGCTTGCACTGTGCGCCTGTCTTGCCGCATTCGCCGAGGACGAACGCTATTCGCAGGTGCCGGAAGGCGCCGCGCTCGTCATGAACCTGAACCTCGGCAAGCTGTATTCGACTCCGACGTTCAAGGCCGTGGCGGACTCCGGCGATATTCTGGCCATCCGCAACGATTTGAAGACGATCCCGTGGAACGCCGCGGGGACGATTCCCGATCCGATCATTCTTTATGCCCCGCGGATGGGCTCCAGCTATGCGATGCTCGTCGGGACGGACAAGTCGCCGGACGAGCTTGTCGCTGCCATCAAAGCCCGCTACGGCAACAGCAAGAGCGTCGAAACCGGCAGGAACGGCAGCATGATCACCGTGAAATACCAGAAAACCGAACGGAAGACGAAGGTGAAATACTGGAAGGTCGAGAGCGAAACGCTCTACCTCACGCCGCGCACGGTGGCATTCGGCCGCAAGGACCGCCCGCTCGACCTCGGATTCTTCTCGGCAAAAACGCTCCCCGCCTCGGACTTCACGATGCTTCAGAACGCCCCGGCTGACGCCATCGCCGTCGGCATCCTGCGGTATTTCCCCGTCGCCGCCGCCGACGACCCGACCGGGCTCTCCGCGCTGGTGAAATCCGGCGACTTCATCGTCTACGAATACGCGCCGGGTTCCGCCGCGCTCGAACTGAACATGGAGTGCAAGGGCGAAAAGGAAGCCCAGCTCGCCGCCCGCCGCCTGAAAAGCTTCATCCGCATCACGCTCGTGGCGCTGTTCTCCGCGGACAAGAACCTGTTCAAGGAGCTGAACAGCTGCTACACGCTCACGAATACCGGCAGCAAGGCGAAGCTTGAGATCAAGCTCTCGAAGGCCGCCCTCGAAAAAGTCCGCGCCTACTATCTCGCCGAACAGGACCTGATCTCCACCGCCGTCGGCACGGTCCTCAACGCCGCAGGAGCCGCACTCAAATGAAAAAGAAACTCGTCATCACCCTCTCGATCCTCGCCGCGATCATCGTCCTGCTCCTCGTCCTCGTGCTGCTCGCGCTCGGCGCTCCCCTCAACTATTCGTACACGGTCGCCGAAGCCGAAGCCGATTCCCTGCTCACTTCCGAGATCGTCGACATGATCTCCGATTCGGTCGTGGACGACGAGGGAAACATACCCGAAATCGCCGAGATCGCCATCCCGCCGGAACACGTCAACGCGCTCCTCCACATCGTGGGCTACCGCGTCAACATGAAATTGAAGGACGAGAGCATCGTCTGCTCCCTCGGCTGGGACAATGCCGCCGTCAAGGCAGCGTGTTCACTGCCCGTGCCGCTCTCGAAGACGGTCGTCCTCCGCGGGACCGCCGCGCCCTGGCTCGAAAACGGCGTGCTGCACATCCCGGTGAAGGGCGTGAAGGCCGGATATCTGCCGGTCCCCGCCTCCCTGTTTATCCCGGACAGCATCACCGGAAAGGACATCGAGGACGAAAAGCTGAAACTCGCGTTCGACGCCATTCACCACCTCGCCACCACACCGGACGGCGGGCTCAAGCTCGGCGTCTACCCCGAAAAGATCAGCAACCTGATCCGCCTGCTCGTCACGGAGGAAGACTGACCGCGAACATGCCGGAACAATTCCCCGGCCTCCCCGAAAAAACAAGAACAAAACCGAACCATAAACAATCTCAACACAACCCCGGAGTCATGTTGGAATGAACAACGACGCATCGTTTCTGGTACTGTTTCTGGCGCCCGTGAAGGACTTCCTCGCGGACGACAACGTTTCCGAAATCCTGATCAACGGCCCGAACCAGATCTTCATCGAACGCGGCGGCAAATTGGAGCTGACCGAAGCGAAATTCGCCAGCGAACCCCAGTTGAAGGCCGCCGCGGTGAACATCGCGAAATCGGTCGAACGCCAGCTCGACGAAATGCACCCGGACCTCGACGCACGTCTGCCCGACGGCTCCCGCGTCCACGCCACGATCCCGCCGATCAGCCGCTGCGGCACGATCATCTCCATCCGCAAGTTCAAAAAAGAGATGCTGACCATCGAGAAGCTGGAAGGCTTCGGCAGCATTCCGCACGACGGCGTGCTGCTCCTGAATGCCATCGTGAAGCTCCGCAAGAACACCATCGTCTCCGGCGGCACCTCGTCCGGCAAGACCTCCGTGCTGAATGCCATCAGCGGCATGATCCCGCCCAAGGACCGTATCCTGGTGCTGGAAGACGCCAGTGAACTTCAGCTTCAGCAGACCCACTGCGTGTATTTCGAAACGCGCAAGCCGGACAAGAACGGACAGGGCGAATTCTCCATCCGCGACCTCGTGATCGCGTCCCTGCGTCTGCGCCCGGACCGCCTGGTCATCGGCGAAATCCGCGGCGGCGAGGCGCTCGACCTGCTCCAGGCCATGAACACCGGCCACTCCGGCTCCATGTCCACCATCCACGCGAACACCCCCGTCGACGCCCTCAGCCGCATGGAGACCTGCTCCATCATGAGCGGCATCGACATGCCTCTGACCGCCGTCCGCATGCAGGTGGCGTCCGCCATCAACTGCGTGGTCCACACCATGCGCCTGCCCGACGGCTCCCGCAAGATCGTCGAGATTGCCGAAGTCATGCCGCTGGAAAATGGCGAATACCGGACGCGCTCCCTGATGAAATGGCACACGGAATCCATCGACCCGGAAGGCAAGGTCGCCGGACGCTTCCTCCTCGGCGAAAAGCCCACGTTCTACGAAGACGCGAAGATCATGGGCATCGAACTGCCGGAATATCCGGCGTAAGGCCCCTCGCCTTTAGGCGAAACCATACGACAGTCATGCGCCGGAACGGACCACCGCTCCGGCGTTTTTGTCTTCAGGTTTCAAGTCGGAAGCTAATTATTACGCCAGAGACGCGAGGTCGCGCCACGCGGACTGACTCCCCGTTTCCATCGCCCCGGCGAGGTTTGACGCGGCATCGGACAGCCCGGCGAACAGCTCGTCGGAGTTCGGGCCGCCGTCCGGCCATCCGAGCTCAACACCGGCAAGCGCGTCAGCATACTTTCCTTCCTTGACCTCGTCCATCTGCTCGAACTCGACCGAGACGTTGTAGTACGCGCCGTACTCGCTCTTCTTCGCGTTCGTCGACTCCATGCGGATGTAGTAGGTCTCGCCCGCCTTGAGCTGAAGCCCTTTCGCGCTCTCGAACGAGTAAACGGTGTCCTGTTTCCCTTTCGTGAGCTTGCCGGACAGGAGGGACTTCGCCGTGAATGTGTCGTTCTTCCCGGCGACGAGCTTGCAGACCGTGAACTTCGCGGCGTCCGTGGCGGTGACCGTGAAATACAGCTTCCCGTTGTTCGCCAGCGTGAACTTCGCATAGTCCGTTTCGTCGCCGAACCCGACGAAGTTCCTGTACGTGACGCCGTCGACTTTCCGGGAAACCGAGCCCTTCTTGTCGACCAGAATCTCCTGACCGCCCGTCACATTCGTCGACTGGAAAGTCGCCGCGTTCCCGTTCAGCTTCTTTTTCGCGTCGCACAGGAAACCGTTTTTGCCGTCGTCGCCGTCCGCGAAGAACACGGCGTCGCTGAGGTTGACGGTATAATCGGAGTAGCCGTACTTCTTCGCGTTCGCGGACTGCATGCGGAAATAGTATTCGCCCGCCTCCAGCAGGAGCTCCTTCGTCGTCGCGGCGCATCCGGCGTCACCTTTGCCCTTCGTGACTTTTGTCGTCTGGAGCGTCTTCAGCGAGCCGTTCTTCCCGCCCGCCTGGCAGACGGAGAACACCGTAGCTTCGTCGGAAACGACGTTGAACCGGAGCCGCGCCGCGGATGCGAGCGTGACCTTCCGGTAGTCGTATTCGTCCTCATAGCCGACCCAGTCGTCATACACTTTCTGACTGACTTTCTGCCGCGCCTCGCCGGACAGGGTCCCGAGGTTTTTTGCTGTCGCGGCCGTATCGTCGGAGTTATTGCCTTTCGTGAACGAATAACTTGAGACGGAGACCGTGTAATCCGCGTCGCCGCCCTTCTCCGCGTTGGTCGACTCCATGCAGAGGTAGTAGTCGCCCGCTTCAAGCACGGTCTCCTTCTGCGCGACGTATTTGCCGCCGGAAGCTTTGCTCTTCGCCAGTTTCGACGATGCAAGCGTTTTCAACGAATAATCCCCGCCCGTCATGGTCAGGCTGTTGAGCGAGAACATGGCGGCGTCGGTGGATTCGACCGTAAAAACAACTTTCGTCTTCGCTGCGACCCGGATCCGTTTGTAGTCGACCGCGTCGCCGAAGCCGACCCAGTCGCCGCACAGTTTCTGACCGTTGTTTCTGCCGGTCTTCAGCTGCGGAAGGGTCGTGTCGACTTTGCCATCCTCCCCCATCCATTCCAGGTCTCCCCAGTCGTCGTTGTTGTTCCCCTTCGTGAAGAATACGCTGTCGTCCTTGTTGACCGTCACGTTGTAGAACGCCTCTCCGCCCTTCTTCGCGTTCGTGGACTGCATCGAGACATAGAATTCCTCGCCCGGATGGACCAGCAGCGCTTTGGTCGTCGCCTCGTATTCGCCGGTCTTTTTATTCTTCCTGAGCGTGGCGGTCTGGACCGCCTTCGTCGTGAACGAACCGCCCCTGCCGGGAATGAGCCGCCAAAGCGTGAACTTCGCGGCGTCCGTGGTGTTGATCGTGAGGCTCAGCTTCGCGGCGTTCTTCATCGTGATCCTCGCGAAGTCCGTGGCGTCGCCCCCTCCCCCGACATAGTTCTTTTTGCCGTCTTTCGAAACAGTGTTTTTCGAATCCAGCAGGATGTCCGCGGTGGACGCCGAGACGGCGGTCGTCACGAATTTCGAAGCGTTCGGGTTCAGTTCATTCCGTTTGTCGCACAGGTAGTCGTTCCAGCCGTCGTCGGCAAAGCCGAATTTTTCATACCATAGATCCTCGCCCTCGACGTATGAAGCCACGGTGAGGGAAAGATCGCCGGAGCCGTTGAGGTTCAGGGCGTATGTCTGACCGCCGATCATGGTCTTAGTGCCGATCCTGACCGCGCCGAGCTTCATCCCTGTTTTGTCACAGATGGAGAAGATCTTCTGCTGTTCGGAGCGGTAGTCCGAATCCATCCGGAGCGAATACGCCTGCGTCGTCAGCGCGTAGACGCCCTTCGTCTGCGATGCGCCGGAGACCGTGATCGTGTTGCGCAGTTCGCCGGAATTGAGCACAATCATATTGTAATTGGTCAGCAGGGCGTTCGTGCTGCCGGTGAGCGCGGAGATGTCGAAATCGACGATGCCGCCGTCCTCGACGAACACGTTGACGCTCCCGAAATTGAGCTTGCCGGTAATCTTGCCGCCGCCGGACACACGGATCAGGCCCTTGCTTGCCCCTTCAACAGAAACGCCGCTGGCGACGCCGCCCGACTCGACGACGAGGCAGCCGCCGGAAAGCACGGTGTTCACGGCCAGTCCGCCGTTATACACGCTCAAAGAGGCGCTGTCTTTCAGGGTCGTATGCGAGGCCACCGTGCCGGAATGCGCCGTGGCATCCCGGAACGCCCCGCTGAGAACGAGATCCTTGAACGTATTGGGCTTGATTTTGACGTTCAGATCGTAGTCCGGATACAGGTCCGGCAGAAGGATGCTTTCATCCACGATGCGCAGGAATCCGCCGTTCTCCATGACCGTGGTGTTTTCCGAATATGCGCCGAGGGTCATGGTCCCGCCCGAATGCACGGTGGCGAGACCGACATAGTCCGCTTTTTCGAGAATCGCCGAGCCGCCGTTGTAGACATCGATCTGTCCGGCCGCGCCCGCGCCGTATCCGTGGCCGCCTCCGAGCGCCAGACTGCATCCGCTGGAAACTTTCACGAAAGCGGCAGACGCATAGTCGACGATATTCAGCGTACAGCCGGAGGTCTTCATGTCCCAGCCGGTATAACCCGCATACACAATGCCGTTCGAGGTGGAGGAAGACGTGCCGGTCTTTTTGATGGATGTGCCGCTGGATGTCACGGTATAATCGGTTGGACGCTGGACGAACCAGGTGCCGCCCATGGTCAGCTGAAGGATCGCGCCGTTGGCCGCTTCGATATTCCCCGGCTCGGTGCCGAGACCGATCGACAGGACGCCGCCGGACAGAACCTTGTTGTCCTTGCCGGGCAGACTGCCGGACTGGAACTCCATATACCCGCCGCTGCAAACGGACGTTCCGCTGGCCGCGCCTTTCGGTCCGATACTGACATACGCCCCTTGGGACACCCTGCATTTCGAGGCGACGCCTCCAGAAGAAAACATCACATGGTCGCCATTGGTTAAATCGCCGGTCCATGGATAATCGACAAAATAGTATTCGGACATGGAAGAGTCCCTTTCCGCTAACAGTTATTATTATTATTATGCATATATCAAAAAATAATATAGCACGGAAACGGATGATGTCAAGAGAAAAAACGGGACCGCGGCGCAAACCGGGGTCCCGTGCAATTCGTTCTATTGATGTCCGGGGGACAGAAGGGGAAGCTTACTCCCATTCGATGGTGGCAGGGCCCTTCGGGCTCAGGTCGTAAAGCACGCGGCAGACGCCGGGGACTTCGGCGAGAATGCGGTCGGTGATCTTCTTCAGGACAGCCCAGTCGATCTCCGGCACGACAGCCGTCATGGCATCGCGGGTGTTCACCGCACGGATGATGACCGGCCAGTCGAACAGGCGCTTGCCGTCGCGGACGCCCGTGGAACGGTAGTCCGGCACGATGGTGAAGAACTGCCAGACGGACTTCGTGAGGCCGGCGCGGTCGAACTCCTCGCGCAGGATGGCGTCGGATTCGCGGAGCGCGGCGAGGCGGTCGCGGGTGATCGCGCCGGTGCAGCGGACGCCGAGGCCGGGGCCCGGGAACGGCTGGCGGTTGACCATGGAATCGGGGAGGCCGAGGGCGGCACCGACCACGCGGACTTCATCCTTGAAGAGAAGCTTCACGGGCTCGACGAGTTCGAAATGCAGGTCGGGCGGCAGGCCGCCGACGTTGTGGTGTGCCTTCACGCCGACGCTCTCCACGATGTCAGGATAAATGGTGCCCTGCGCCAGGAAATCGACGTCCGTGAGCTTGCGCGCCTCTTCCTCGAACACGCGGATGAATTCGCCGCCGATGATCTTGCGCTTCTGTTCCGGATCGGAGACGCCGGCGAGCTTGTCGAGGAAACGGTCCACGGCGTCGACGTAGATCAGGTTCGCGCCGAGCTGGCGGCGGAACACGTCGATGACCTGTTCGCTTTCGCCCTTGCGCATCAGGCCGTGGTTCACATGCACGCACACGAGCTGCTGGCCGATGGCACGGATCAGGAGCGCCGCCACCACGGAGCTGTCAACGCCGCCGGAGAGCGCGAGCAGGACCTTGCGGGACCCGATCTGCCGGCGCAGCAGGGCGATCTGTTCTTCGATGAATTTGTCGGCGAGTTCTTTCGTGGTGATGCGGACCATGTCGTCCGGGCGCTTGTTGCTGTCCATGATGGGGTTCCTTTGGTTGGGAAGTTGTGACGCCGCCGGAAAGACGAATAAAACTTTTCCATACGCGGCAAATATTTAATCAAATATTATACCGCGCTATCCGCGAAAAATCAAGACGAAAACGGGAAAAACACGCCGATGCGCCCGATTTTTCCGGTCCCGCGTGGGCCGGGATAAGAACGTGCCGTCATTCTCGCGCGAAAAAAAGGTTTTCCGCTTGAAAACACCCCGTTTCCGTGGTAAATTATTAGATTCGATTTTTTCGTTCACCTCCAGGAATATTTGCCGCCTCATGGACCGAATCCTGCAACAGATCCACTCGCCGGAAGACCTCCGGAAACTCTCGGGCAAGGAGCTTAACAGCCTGCCCGCGGAGATTCGCGAACGGATCATCGATGTGGTCTCCAAAAACGGCGGACATCTGGCGCCGAACCTCGGCACGGTCGAACTCACGATCGCCCTGCACATGGTGTTCCATGCCCCCGAGGACAAGATCCTGTGGGACGTGGGGCATCAGGCGTACACGCACAAGCTCCTGACCGGACGCGAAGAGCGCTTCGACACGCTCCGTCAGCGCGGCGGTGTGAGCGGGTTTACCAAGATGGACGAATCCCCCTACGACTGCTTCGGGTCCGGGCATTCCGGTACCGCGCTCTCCGCCGCCATGGGATTCGAGGTCGCGGCCGACCTGCTGAAAAAAGACGAACGCGTGATCGCGGTCGTCGGCGACGGCGCGCTCGGAAACGGCATCACGTTCGAGGCGCTGAACAATCTGCGGTCCACCTGCCGCGGCCTGATCCTGATCGCGAACGACAACAAAATGTCCATCGCGCGCAGCACGGGCGCGATCGCCCGCATCCTGAACCGCATCATCACGGCGAAGGTCTACAACAGCACCAAGACAGCACTGAAGTACATCCTCCGCAGGATCCCCCTCGGCGAAAACGTGATCGGCGGCATCCGCGGGATCGAAAACTCCCTGAAAAGCCTGTTCGTGCCGGGCATCTTCTTCGAGGAAATGGGCATCCGCTACATCGGCCCCGTGAACGGGCACAATCTCGCCGAGCTCGTCCGCACGCTCCGCCGCGTGAAGGATAATAACCTGCCCGTCATCGTGCATGTGATCACGCAAAAAGGACGCGGCTGCAAGTGCGCGGCCGACGATCCCGAGCTCTTCCACGGCATCGGCAAATTCAATCCCGAGACCGGCGAGCTTATCCGCAATCCCGGAGCGAAACCGACCTTCTCCGCCGTCTTCGGCACTTCGCTCGACAAGCTCGCCGAACAGGATCCGAAGCTCGTCACGGTCGCCGCCGCCATGGCGCTCGGATGCGGCATTTCCCACGATTTCATCCGCAAATACCGCGAACGCTTCTTCGACGTCGGTATCGCCGAAGAACATGCCATCGCGTTCGCCGCCGGACTCGCCGCCAACGGCTGCCACCCCGTCGCCGCCATCTACGCCACGTTCTCCCAGCGCGCGCTCGACTGCCTGTTCCACGACGTCGCCCTTCAGAATCTCCCGGTCCTGCTCTGCTGCGACCGCGCCGGGCTCGTCGAGGACGGCCCCACGCACCACGGCATCTACGACGTGTCGTTCCTGCGCGCGCTGCCGCACATGGCGATCCTGATGCCCGCGAACGAGGACGAGCTCCCCATGATGATGGAAGCCGCGCTGAAGCACCCCTGCCCCGCCGTGATCCGCTACCCGAAAGGCAATTCCGGCCGCCCCGACGGCGATCCCGCACCCGCCCCGATCGAATGGGGCAAGGCCGCGGTCGTCCGCGAGGGCTCCGACCTCTCGTTCTGGTGCGCCGGACGCGAGATCTATACCGCCATGGCAGCAGCCGACATTCTGGAAAAGGAACACGGCATCCGCGCTGCTGTCGTGAACGTGCGCTTCCTGAAGCCGTTCGATGCCGACCTTTTCAAAAATTATGTTTCCAAACTGGTCGTCACGCTGGAGGACCACGTGAAACAGGGCGGCCTCGCGTCCATCGTGGCCGAGCTTGCCGCGGGGAACGGATGCCCTGCCCTGCTTTCCTACGGCTGGGACGCCGACGAGATCATCCCGCACGGTTCCACCGCGAAGATCCGCGAGGAATACGGCTTCACGCCGGAAGCCATCGCAAAGGCCGCCGCCGAAAAAGTCCTCGCCCTCCGCTCTATCTCCATCTAAAAAGGACGGCCCCGCCCAAAAACACGGAAAAGAGCGAGACCGTCATGTCTGCGCCAGGAAGAAGCCTGAAGCCGGTTGCGCCGTTCCGGCGGTAAATGCGGGCGCCCCTGCTCAATGAGAACCCGTCGTGTGGGACCGGACGGCTGACAACGGCAAACGTCAGACACGCTTCACAGAAGCATGTTGCGTGCCAAAACTATTTCGAAAAAGGCAAACGGTGTTTCGAGGCAGAAAAAAACATGGAAAGAAAGATGAAAAACCACCCTGCCGCCACTGGAAATCCTGTAAAAGCGGGGTTATATTATTATGATATATCCGAGGTTTTCGCCCCGGAGCGCCCGTTCGGATGCTGTTTTTCGCGTTTTCTTTTACAGAACATGTGAAAAAGGTTGGAAGGTTTAACATTTTTTGTAAAACCACGATCCGGCTTCCGCCTGAAAAGAAGTTGGCACGGGATATGCTTCAAATGCGGCAACAACCTCAACAACCCAAGGAGTTGGACAGTATGAGCAATCTGAACAGGATCAACGCCATCAACGCGGTCGCCGAGCTCGCCGGAACCGAGCCCGCCTCCGCGGCCCCCATCGAACCCGATCACAACTACGCGGCCGACGTCTTCGACGCCAAAGCCATGCGCGAGTATCTGCCGAAGGATACCTGCAGCAAACTGCTCGCTACCATCGAGACCGGCGCTCCGCTGGACGTCGACATCGCCACCAATGTGGCGCATGCGATGAAGAAGTGGGCGCTCGAACGCGGCGCCACGCACTACACGCACTGGTTCCAGCCGCTCACCGGGTCGACCGCCGAAAAGCACGACGCTTTCCTCGAGATCAAGGACGGCAAGCCCATCCAGTCCTTCTCCGGCAAGAACCTGATCGTCGGCGAGCCCGACGCCTCCAGCTTCCCCTCCGGCGGCATCCGCTCCACCTTCGAAGCCCGCG
>JAEEQO010000182.1 GCA_016285335.1 Victivallales bacterium
AATGCCCATCTTGTGCTCAATGCGGCGAACGACCAGCTGCGGGCACTTTTCGCAGATAAACATGGAGAGGCCGCGTCCGTCGGTGGTGCCTTCCTCGGAACGGGCAAGCACCAGGTGGATCTGGGAGCAGCCGTTCGTGATGAAGCGCTTCATGCCGTCGAGATACCACTTGTCGTCGGCATCCTGCGTGGCTTTCAGGCGCACGGACTGCAGGTCGGACCCGGAATCAGGCTCGGTGAGGTCCATGGAACCGTCTGCCTCGCCGGTGACGAACCGCGGGATGTATTTCTGGCGCTGTTCCTCGGAGCCGAACTCGCAGATGGTGTCGGCGATGTCCTGCAGGCCGAAGAGGTTCTGCAAACTGGCGTCGGCGCGGGAGACCATTTCGGTCATCATCGTATAGACGGAGAGCGGGAAATTGAGTCCGCCGTACTGGCGGGGCAGGATCACGCCCATCACGCCGGCCGCCTTCAGGTCGTTCAGGTTCTGGACCGTGAGCGGGTGATAGGTCACGACGCCGTTTTCGAAGTTCGGGCCTTCCTCGTCGACCTGGCGGGCGCGCGGGGCGATACGTTCGCCGGCGACGTCGCCGATGACGGTGAGGATGCGGTGGAAGTTGTCCTGCGCGTCCTCGAAGCTTTCGGGCGCGGTCTCGTATTTCTGCGCCTCGGTGTAATCCTTCTCGATGAGGCTCATGGCCTCCTGAAGTTCGAGGTTTTCGAGCGTAAAGAGCAGATCGGCGTTATCGGTAAAGAAGTTGGACATGATGGTCTCCTCAGGCTTTCGATTTGTACGCTTTGATCATCATCGGGATGACCTGGTTCAGGTCGCCGATGATCCCGTAGTGCGCCACGGAGAAGATCGGCGCCGCCGGATCGGTGTTGATCGCGATGATCTTCTTGCTCTCGGCCATGCCCGCGCGATGCTGCACGGAGCCGCTGATGCCGCAGGCGATGTAGAGCTTCGGACGGACCGTAACGCCCGTCTGGCCGACCTGGTGGTCGTGGTCGATCCAGCCGGCATCGACGGCCGCGCGGGAAGCGCCGACCTGTCCGCCGAGCGTTTTGGCGAGCTCGTGGATGAGCTTGAAGTTCGCGGCGGAACCGACGCCGTAGCCGCCGGCCACGATGATCTGCGCGCCCTTCAGGTTCACGGTCTTTTCCTGGCGGACACGTTCGATGACCTTCACGACCATCTCCTGCGCGGTCAGGGCCGGGGTCACGCGGGTGACGGTGCCGGTGCGGGTCGCATCGGGTTCGCCCATCTTCATGACGCCCTCGCGGACGGTGACCATCTGCGGGTCGTCCCAGGTGTTCACGATGGTGGCGATGATGTTGCCGCCGAACGCGGGACGGATCTGCATGAGTTTGTTCTTGTAATACTTGCCGTGGACTTTATCGTCGAAATCGTCGATACGGAGGTCGGTGCAGTCGGCGGTAAGGCCGGCGAGCTTTTCGGACGCCACGCGCGGAGCGAGCTCGCGGCCCTTCATGGTCGCGCCGAACATGAGGATGTTCGGACGGTGCTCGCGGATGAGGTCGACGATGACCTTGGCGAACGGCAGGACGGTGAACGGCTCAAGGCGCGGGTCTTCCACGAGGAAGACATTGTCGCAGCCGTACTGGAAGAGCGTGGCGCAGCAGTGTTCGATCTTGTCTCCGAGGAGAAGCGCCTCGACCTTGACGCCGAGCTGGTCGGCGAGTTCACGGCCCTTGCAGACGAGTTCCAGGCTCACGTCGGCGATCTTGCCGCCTTCCTGTTCGATGAAAACCCAGACGTTTCCGATAGCGGTATTTTCCATTTCGCTCACCCCAGAGTATGGTCTTCGATAAGTTCGTGTACGAGATTGCCGACCGCTTCCTGCGTCGGCGCGACTTCCTGGAAGTTCCCGGCGGTCAGGACGACGCTCAGGATGTGCTTCACGTTGGTCGGGGAACCGGCCTTGCCGAGGCGGTCGAATTCATCCTGCGGCACGCAGTACGCGGCATTCCATTCCTGAATCAGCAGGCCCTTCGCGGAAAGCGCGGCGATGTCCTCGTCCGTGGCGGGCGAGCCCTTGGCGGCGGCGACTTCGGACGGAGTTTTGGCTTTCTTGTACTTGATGATGCGGGAGGCGTTCTGCGGGCGGGGCTGGTTGGCGTCGACCACGGTCAGCAGGGCGGGCAGCGGAGCCTCGAGGACTTCGTAGCCGCCTTCGATGGCGCGTTTGGCGCGGATCTTGCCGTCGCCGAGCGCCTGCACTTCCTGCACATAGGAGATCTGCGGGATGCCGAGCTTTTCGGCGATCTGCGGGCCGACCTGGGCGGTGTCGCCGTCGATGGCCTGACGGCCGCAGAGGACGAGGTCGAAATGTCCGATCTTCTTCGCCAGGCGGCTCAGCGCGAAGCTGGTCGCCAGCGTATCGGAACCGCCGAGCGCGCGGTCGGTCAGGAGCACGGTCTCATCGGCGCCGCGGAAGAGGGAATCGCGGAGGATGCCGGCGGCGGCGGGAAGTCCCATCGTCGCGACGATGACTTTCGCGCCGTAGCGGTCCTTCAGCTGGAGGGCCAGTTCAAGCGCGTTCAAATCTTCAGGATTGAAAATAGCGGGAAGCGCCTGACGGTTGATGGTTCCGTCGGGCTTCATGGCGTCGCCCGTAACATTCTTGGTGTCCGGGACTTGCTTCACAAAGACGAGGATTGTGCAGCTCATGATTGTTCCTTCCTGGGTTGTTTCGCAGGTAAAAGCAGTAAAATATTAATATAGCATCATTCCGGCATTTTTCCAGTATATTTTAGAAAAAACGCCGCGTTTTCGAGACAAAACAGGGTCTCACCCGCGCAGGAAATTGCGTCCATCCGGCAAATCATTTCCGCAGCACGGAAAACGAAACTCACTGGAACCGGGCGAAAACCATGCCGTTCGCCTTTTTCGTTTCCGGGTCGGACGGGATCGATTTCCGCTCGAAAATCGGCTCGGGCAGGAGATTTTTGGCCTTATGGTCGTAATACCGGTTCGCCGGGAAGAACATCACGATCCGTTTGGTCTTGTCCGGGTAGTCCTTAAAGTAACGTTTGAGATTGCTCCCTTTCACCTCGCGGTAATCCCCGGCATCCTCATAAGTCAGGCCGTATTCAAGCTCCCCGGCGACGTTCATGACCACGTCGTTCCGGTGGAACGTGTAGCAGACGGCGTGCACGTTCGACCCATGCGCGATAATCAGCGTATCCGGCGTGATCTCGTCCCCGCATTCCGCAATAAAAGACGTCACGCAGCGGGTGTCGTAAAAGTGCTGCGGCATCACAAAATACGATGCGATGAAAGCCGGGATGAACGCCACCAGAAAATACGAAAGCTTGCGGGACGGAAGCTTCTCGGTGAACGCCGCGACCGCGCCGAACAGCGCCAGGACCAGCGCGATGAACAGCACAAACAGCTTCCACGTCTCGCTCTTTTCATACACGGTCACGCCGAAGCGTTTCTGCAAGTCGAACACGATGACCGCAAGCACCCCGGCGATCGCGACGGCAGCAGCAGCGCTGATGATCATCAATGGCACGTTGAACAGACGGCATTTCCCTTCCCGAAGCTCGTCGAAATACCGGAAAATCCCGCTCGCGACCATGATCGCAAGCGGAGGGAAACACGGCAGGATGTACGTGGGGAGCTTCCCGCTCGACGCCGAGAGGAAAAGGAACGGACCGGCAAACCAGCAGATCAGGAAGCGGAACCACGATCTGTCCTCGCCCTTGATGCCGATCTTCCGGAATCCGAGCGCGATCGAAGGAGCCAGCAGGAACCATTCGGCAGCCCCCCACAGCAGGGTCAGGACGAAGAAGAACGGCCCGTGCGGGTGTTCCACCTTGACCGCACCATTGAAACCGAACCGGCTGAAATGCTCCTCGATCACAAAGTACCGCCAGAAATCCGGCTGCGCCCGGTGGATCAGGATGCCCCAGGGGGCAATGACGATCAGCGCCACCACGAACGGCAGCCACGGCAGAGAGAAGATCGCTTTCACATACCGGACCGGGGCAAAATCAGTTTCATTTTCCCCGCCGGAATGCTTTTTCGCGACGATCTCTTCGATCATATTCCAGACCAGCCACGGCAGCACGGCCGTGACCGGCAGGGCGAACGCCAGAAAGCCTTTCACAAGGAACGCGCAGCCCGCAGCCGCCCCGGTCGCCAGAAGCCACAACAGGCATTTCGCGCGTTTTTTCTCCAGATACCCCTCCATCGCGCAATAAAACGCCGCGACGGTCGCGGTCACAAAAAGAGAGAAAATGGCGTCGAGCGTACAGGTCGTGCCGACGAAAAAAACAAGCGGCATCAGCAGGAAACACCCCGCCGCATACCAGCCGGTCTCGCGGCGTCCGGTCATCTTCACCGTCAGCAGTATCACGATCACGGCGGCCAGTCCGGTCGAGACCGCGGGCACGATACGCGCCGCGAAATTGTTCTCGCCGAACACTTTGACGGCTCCGGCGATCAGCCAGTATCCCATGATCGGCTTTTCGAAGTAGCGGAGGCCGTTCAGGCGCGGCGTCACGTAATCCCGGTCTGCGAGCATTTCGCGCGGGATCTCGACGTAGCGGGCTTCGTCCGGCATGATGAGCGGGCGGATCCCGAGCAGAAGCAGATACAGGATGATGAATATGAGGAAAGCGGCCGGGATATTGAATTTGGATCGTTTCATCAGGCAGGGACTCCGGGTGTTTTTGAAGCCGGCAGGGACATCCCGCGGGGACAGGACGACATGCCGGAAAAAAGCATTAAAATAATAATATACACCCGTCCCGCCGATATTTCAAATTATAAATAAAAAATCAAACCGGACCGTGTTCTTTTCTTCGCTTCCCGATTGAAAAATGTCTTCCTGCGTGGTATATTAAATGGATGCACTTTTCACCCAAACCGGCGGGTCCCCCCTGCGGGGATGCCGTCCCAACAACTGGAGAAAGACAATGAACTTTACGCACGAAGTGGACCAGATGGTGTGCGTCGCCAAGGGTCCGAAACACGGTCCCGCGCCGATCCCGCAGGAAGGCAAGTGGACGAAAGCCAAAGAGATCAAGGATATTTGCGGCCTGACGCACGGCGTCGGCTGGTGCGCTCCCCAGCAGGGCGCCTGCAAGCTCACGCTGAACGTGAAAGACGGCATCATCCAGGAAGCCCTCGTCGAGACGATCGGCTGCTCCGGCATGACCCACTCCGCCGCAATGGCCGCCGAGATTCTCCCCGGCAAGACGCTCCTTGAAGCGCTCAACACCGACCTCGTCTGCGACGCCATCAACACCGCCATGCGCGAACTCTTCCTCCAGATCGTCTACGGCCGCACCCAGACCGCGTTCTCCGAAGGCGGCCTCCCGATCGGCGCCGGCCTCGAAGACCTCAAGCAGCTCCGCTCCATCACCGGCACGATGTACAGCACCGCCGAAAAGGGCGTCCGCTACCTCGAAATGGCCGAAGGCTACGTCACCGGCCTCGCCCTCGACGAAGAGAACAAGGTCATCGGCTACCAGTTCGTCAACCTCGGCAAGATGATGGAATTCGTGAACAAGTCCTCCACGGAAGACCTCGAAAAGATGTCCGTCAAGGACTTCATCGCCAAGTTCCAGAAATCCTACGGCCGCTTTGGCGATGCCGCTAAAGTCATCAACCCCCGCAAGGCATAAGGAGCTGACATCATGGCACTTTTTGAAAGCTACGAACGCAGAATCGCGCAAGTCAATAAATTCCTGAACGACAACGGCATCGCCTCCATCGAGGAAGCCGAACAGATCACGAAGTCCAAGGGCCTCGACATCATCCAGCGCGTCCGCGACATCCAGCCCATCTGCTTCGAAAACGCCTGCTGGGCATACCTCGTCGGCGCCGCCGTCGCCATCAAGCGCGGCCAGACCGTCGCCAGCGAGATCGCCAAGACCCTCGGCGAAGGCCTCCAGAGCTTCTGCATCCCCGGCTCCGTCGCCGACGACCGC
>JAEEQO010000183.1 GCA_016285335.1 Victivallales bacterium
GACTTCGCCGTTCGTGGTCCGCGAGACGCCCGAAGCGAGCCGCAGGGAGTTCAACATGAAGAAGGCGGACACGGCGGAATGGCGCGAGTTCTTCATGCGCTGGGGCATGGCACCCGCCGATGCGGCGTTCCGCAGGGGCGTCGTCTTCTGGAAGAAGTGAGCTTCCTCCATGCCATCCTCGCCCGCCGCACGGTAACTAACCCGACCATGCTCCGCCGCTGTGCAGGTTATCGGCTTTTTTTCCCGTTTTCTGCTTGCTTTTTCCTCATTTCAGCAGTATAATACTTACAATTACAAAGTTATTTTATCACGCAGCAGGAGAGGAATCCGACCATGCCGATGCTGTACATTGTGGCGACCATTTCGCTGATCCTGATCATATTCTGTCTGAGCCGTCTTGACAGAAACCACAAGAAAATACAGAAGCTTTCCGATCAGCTCGACCGACTGGAAGGCATGCTGTGGAATCTTTCCCAGGGTATGGGAACACGGCAGCAGGACGCCCCGCCCGCGCCGGATGCGAAGACCGCCGCGCAAGCGCATGCCGCACCGGAAAAACAACCCGCGCCGCAGTCTGAACCGGAAGTCAGGATCCAGACGTCCGGCAGCGAAAAGCCTGTCCCGGCTTTCCTGCTGAAGAAAGACGAAGCGGAAACCGTGTGGCCGTCCGACGTGAAGCCGACCGTGCAAATGCCGGAAACGAAGCCGGAACAAAAGCCGGAAATCGTCCGCGCCACAGCGGAGACAAAGCCGGAAACAAAGCCTCCGGTTCAGCCGACGCCTCAACCCGTGCCACAATCGAAACCTCAGCCGACGCCGCAGCCCGCGCCTCAGCCCGCCCCTCAAAAAGACGCCGCGTTTTCGTCCGAACGCCTTACGTCCCCTGTTCCCCCGGTGCCGCCTCCGAAAACGAACGATCTTTCGCCCATCGAGGCCCGCACGCGGGAGGCGCTGTCGAAGATGTGGCAGTGGCTCATCGTCGGCGAGGAATACCGTCCGGGCGGCTCGACGAAGGAATACGCCGTGGCGACCACGTGGATGCTCCGCTCGGCGGTCCTGCTGCTCGTGCTCGGCCTGGCGTACTTCATCAAGTATTCGCACGAACGCAACCTGCTGCCGCCGGAACTCCGGCTGTCCGCCGCGACGCTGTTCGCGCTGGCGATCACGGGGGTCGGATGCAAGCTCCTGAACGGGAAGCGCTACCGCGTATTCGGCACGACCTTGACTGGCGCGGGCTTCGTGGGGCTTTACCTGTGCGTGTTCGCGAGCGTGTCGATCTATCATCTGCTGGACGCCTGGGTCGGGCTCGCCGGAATGGTCGTGCTGACCGCCGCGGGCGTGGTGCTGGCGCTCCGGTTCAACACGATCCTGCTGGCGATCCTGGCAGTGTGCGGCGGCTTCCTCGCCCCGGTGCTGATGAGCACGGGCTCGCGGAACCTCGTCGGCCTCTTCACCTACATGGGCATCCTGGTCCTGGGCTCGCTCGTCATCGCGCGGTACCGCTCGTGGCAGTTCGTAAACATCCTGGCGTTCCTCCTCACCTGGGGCATCTACGGCGTGTCGCGTCCGTTCCTGCCTCCGGCGACCTTCGCCCAGCCCGCCACGACGCCATGGCTGAAGGCCTCGGGCTGGCTCCTTATCTCGGGCGACATAAACAAAATGTACCTGATCGGCATCGTCGCCGCGTCGTTCTTCTTCCTGACGTTCTGCGTGCAGACCGTGGCGTTTGACCTCTTTGCGAAGAAAAAAGTCTCCCTGCTGGAGCTCGCGTTCGCTGCGCTGAACGCCATCGTCTTCCTGTCGCTGGCGATCCCGCCGACCATCCGGTTCTACGGACGCGAATACGCCGCCATCCTGACGTTCGGCGGCGCGCTGGTCTACCTCGCGCAGATCGCGCTTCTGCTGAAGGCGAAGCTGGAGGACCGCAACCTGCTGCTGACCCTGCTGGTGCTCTCCTGTGGCCTGATCGCCCTCACGTTCCCGCTGCTGCTGAAGCAGGACCACCTTGCCGTGGCATGGTCGGTGCAGGCGGCCGCGATGCTTTACATCGCATGCCGGAGCAAATCCGTCGTCCTCGCCCGCTTGAGCTACATCGTCTACATGATCGCCGCGGTGCGTCTGCTCGGATTCGACCTGACGCACGGGTATGTCCGGCACGCGCAGGATTTCTGGACGCGCCTGACGAATTTCGGGTCCTACACGGCTGCGCTCGCGGGCGGCTTCTTCATGCTGAAGCGCTACGCGGCGGAACTCCATGCCGGTGAAGCGGGCATGTCGGGCGCGGGATCCGCCAGCCGGTATCCGAAGTCCTCGAAGGTCATGTTCTGGTGCATGTACTTCGTGAGCTTCATCATGATCGCCGGGGAGTTCACCTACTGGGAACACCTGAAGATCAGCGGCGTGGTGGCGGCGGGCGCGCTTTACCTGCTGATCCTGGCGCTGATCCCGAAGCTGTTCCGGGAGAACACGCGCGGGATCGTCAATGTCGGCGCGCTGCTTCTCATCGTCTACCTCGGCTTCCTCTTCGTCGTATGCATTTCGCAACCCCACGGCGGCGCTTCGGCGCAGGCGGTCCTGTGGCGTCTCTTCCCGAACCTGTGGTCCGTCGTGATCCTGGCGCTGGCGGGCGTGTTCTTCGGACGGCTCGCGCTTGAGGCGGACACGAAGGACAGCGTTGCTGCAAGCGCACGCAGCACCGCGTCGTTCTTCCTTGTGAGCGCGATGGCGTTCTGGTTCGTGTACAGCTCGGACGAGCTTTACTACCTCGTGCAGCACTACAGTTCGGCGGGCGGCGCGCGCATCGCGGTGTCGCTGCTGTGGGGGTTCTACGCCCTCGTGATGCTGGCGTTCGGCATCCTCCGCGGGAAGAAGCCTTTCCGCATCGCCGCGCTCATCCTCTTCGCAGTCACGGTCCTGAAGATATTCTTCTACGATCTGGCGGGAACGCCCGCCATCTACCGCATCGCCGGGTGCATGGTCACGGGCGCGGCGCTCATCGCCGGCGCCTGGCTGTACGCACGATTCGAACAGAAAGGAGACAGCTCCGATGGACCTCGTTCCTGACCTGAGAAAACTCTGCACCGCAGGGGCGCTTTTCCTGTCCGCGGCGGTTCTTTCCGCCGTGGAGCCCGCCGACTTCCCGTTCTACAAG
Organism: Victivallales bacterium; assembly: GCA_016285335.1. The sequence goes on from JAEEQO010000183.1 coordinate 3,152, forward strand.
GATATCTCCGTCCCCGCAAGACAGACCTCCGGCGTCGCCGTTTACATGTTCGACATTGACGCGGAAATGTACCTCGAACTGAAGGACATGGACGGTCTCCGCATCTTCGCGCCGGACGGTTCGTCCTGTCCGCTCCTCTACGATTGGGTGATGGTGCAGGATTCGACCTGGACGGTCCAGCACAAGGTCAACACCTCGATCCGGCAGTTCGAAACGCTGCCCGACGGCTCGGTGCGGATCACGGTCTCCGCCTCGACCGGAAACGATCCGGTCACCGCGCTCACCATCAGCACGCCCGCGAAGGATTTCGACAAGAAGGTCAAAGTCTTCGCCGCCGACGGAAACACGCTCGTCGCCGAGGGGGCGTTTCTGGATTATTCCAGCCGGATCGACCTGCGGAACGACTCCATCGCGTTCCCCGAGCCGGTCAGCTCCGGCGATTTCGTCGTCGTGATCGAAAACTACACCGAGATCAAGGATTCGCCGCTCTCCCGCGTCGTGCAGGGCGACACGAACATCACCGAATTCCATAAGGTCCGTGAGGAACCGAAGATCACCGGCATCACCCTGACCTGCGTCGGCAAAAGCTACGGGCTCGAAAAGGCCATGACCGATACGCCGGTCACGATCCTGAAGCAGGACATCGTGAAGAAGGCCAACGGCGCCTCGACCACCGTCGTGAAGTTCTCCAACGGATTCGCCCCCCTCGGCAAACTTACGGTCAACAGCTCCGACGCGTTCTTCTCCCGTCCCTACCGCCTGTATGACGACGCCGGGAAACTCGTGGCAAACGGCACGGTCCGCCATCTGGAATCCGGCTCCTACCGCACCTCGGAATCCGCACGCGTGATCAATGTTCAGGACAGACGCTCCCCCTCCTGGACGATCGAGTTCGACAACGGCGAATACGGTGAGCTGAAAAACCTGACGCTCACGGCAACCGGCCCGGTCATGCAGGTCCGGTTCCTGTCCGAGATCCCGTCAGACGGCGCGGCAGTCCAGCCCGCCGGAGCATCCGGCAAACAGGTGTTCCCCTCGTACCGCGTGTACTACGGCGCGACCGGGCTGCCCGCCCCGGACAATCCGTTCGCCGACATGATGCGGCAGGAATCGGACTGGGACGAATGGGCTGTCTGCGCGCTTTCGCCGCAGCAGACAAACACCTCATTCCACGCTCCGTCCGGCGCAGTCCGCAACTGGGGACTGGTCTACAAGATCCTGATGGGCGTCGCCGCGCTCGCGGTCCTGCTGATCCTCATCCGCTCCGCCGGACACATCGAAAAAGTCAAGGACTGATCTTCTCTTTTTCTGCCGCCGGGGGCTCGAATTTCCCGCGGGGCAGCAGTCCGATGCGCCCGGCAAAGAAAGCCCCGGGGAACTGGCCGATGCACATGTTGTAAAGATCGACGTGTTCGTTGTAGTTTCTGCGGGCGTCGTCAATGGATCGTTCGACGTCGGCCAGCTCTTTCCGAAGGCGGAAGAAGGATTCGTCCGCCGTCAATTCGGGGCAGCTTCCCGCGACAACGAGCAGATGGCGGAGTCCGCCGGCCAGTTCGGAGTCGGCTTCGGCCTTCGCCTCGGGCGATGCGGCGACGGCGAGTTTGCCGCCTGCGTCGGCGATGGCGGTGAAAACGCCTTCCTCCTCCGGGATATGGCTTTTCACGGCCGAAAGCAGGTCGGGGATCAGGTCGGCGCGGCGCCGGAGCTGCGCGTCAAGGTCCGTCCAGTCCTGTTTCACGACTTCGTTCAGGGCGACCAGGCCGGTGTGCTGGGAAAGGATCCAGACGCCGGCGAGGAGCACGAGTGCGACGACTGCGATAAAAAAGCCTGTGATATTTCTCATGGCGGTTATCCCTACGACTTCGTTTTTTTGCGCGGAACGCAAGGAAAGCCCGGTCAGAAGTCGAACGTCATCTGGTCGGACGGCGCGGGTTCCTCCTGCTTCGGGATGAAGCTCTTCACGGATCCGAGCCAGAGTTCGAGCGACTGGATCGGGACCGAGAGGCGTTTCGCGTCGGCGATCTTGGCGGACGCTGCGTTCGGATCGGCGGCGACGAGGAGTGCGAGCGCGTCGGTCACGGAATCGACCGGATCGTAGCCCGCGGCCTTAGCTATGGATTCGTAATAGGCGCGCTTCTCCGGCATCTTTCCCGTGAAGCAGATCTTCGGGCGTTCCTCGGTCGAACTCGCCACGAGCGTGACCGCCGCGAGGAGTTCGTCAAGTCCGGCGGACTGCGCAATGAGCTCGTCGTGAAGCGCGCGGGCGCGTTCGGGGCCGATGCCGTCGATCTCGGCGAGCTGTTCTGTCGTGAGGGTGCGGAGTTCGGCGAACGTGTGTTTCTTGAGGATGCTTTTCGCGATGTTCGCGCCGATGCCCTTGATGTTGAGCGCGGCGAGGACCTTGTAGGCGGGCACGATGCGCGCGGCCTGGATCTCGCGGTAAAGGTTTTGCGTGGAGGTCCCCTGGAATCCCTCGTCGCGAAGCTGGGAGAAGATGTTGAGCTCGGAAAGATTGAAGAGATCGGAGAGCGTGCGAACGTTCAGCTTCGTCATGATCTTGCGGAGGCTGGGCTCGCCGAGATGCTCGATGCCGATGCTGCGGACGGATGCCAGCAGGAGCTGGAGGCGCGTCTCGAAGCAGTCGGGATTCACGCAGCGGAGTTCCGGCAGGTCGCGGACGAGCTCGTGGCCGCAGCAGGGGCAGTGCGTGATGAGTGCGCTGCGGCGTGCGGGGCCGGGCTCGCTGGAAACGATGTACGGGATCACGTCACCGGCGCGCTCCACGGTCACGGCGTCGCCGATCTGGAGG
>JAEEQO010000184.1 GCA_016285335.1 Victivallales bacterium
GCTGGTGACCATGCTCTCAATGAGCTCCATCATAGTCTCGCAGTTGCCGTACGCCTGGTAGATTTCGATCATGGTGAACTCGGGATTATGGCGGCGGTCGATGCCCTCGTTGCGGAAGTTGCGGTTCAGCTCGTACACCTTCTCGAACCCGCCGACGAGCAGGCGCTTCAGGTAGAGCTCGGGCGCGATGCGCATGTACATGTCGCAGTCCAGCGCGTTGTAGTGCGTCTTGAACGGCGTGGCGGCCGCGCCGCCGGGGATGTACTGGAGCATCGGGGTCTCGACCTCCAGGAAGCCGCGGGATTCCAGGAAATTGCGGATTTCACGGATGATCTGAATGCGCTTGAAGAAGAGCGAACGGCTCTCGTCGTTCATGATGAGGTCAAGGTAACGCTGGCGGTAGCGCTGCTCCATGTCGGTCAGGCCGTGGAATTTCTCCGGCAGCGGGCGCAGCGACTTCGACAGCATCGTGTAGGACTGCATCTTCAGCGTGATCTCGCCGGTCTTCGTCACGAACATGTGGCCGGTGGCGGCGATGATGTCGCCCGGATCGAGGCGCTTGAACCGCTTGTATTCCTCTTCGCCGAGCTGGTCGCGCTGGGCGTACAGCTGCAGGCTGCCGTGCTGGTCCTTGATGTGCAGGAACGTCGCCTTGCCCATCACGCGGAACGTCATGATGCGGCCGGCAACGGTGATGAGCTCGGTGTTCTCCACGTCCGGCACATACTTCGCCCGCGCCTCGGTCGTCGGGATGATGTTGTCCACGAAAACGCCGTACGGGGCGATGCCCGCCGCACGGAGTTCTTCGGCTTTCGCCTTGCGCTGGGTGAAAATGTCGTCGAGCTGCTTCTGCTCGGCTTCCGCGGAAATGATTTCGTCGGCCATGGTCGGTTCCTTGCTGAAATACGGGATGATGTGGAATGATTTTTTGGAAAATATAATATACATCTTGAACCGTGTTTTTTCAAGGAAAAAACGGGGTGTGCGGACGCCCCTGTTTCCCGTCGTGACGGCTTTCTTCAAATATGACGGAGACGAGTTCCGGGTTACGAAAAATGCCGCCGACGGCAAGCTTCTGCCGTTCCACCCTTTCAAACACATTTTTAACTCTGTTTTTAACGTTTCACCGCTGGATTATTTCAGAAAATGACGGATTTTTCGGGACATTTGTTTGATTTTTTCTTTCAGCATGATACGTTATTGCAGAAGATGCCTGTAACAACCAAAACTATCCTCAAAACACCAAACGGATTTCCCCGAAAGGAGCTGGTCAGCATGATCATCCGCAGAAAACCGCTTAAAACGGCCTCCGTCCGCCCTGCCCTGCCCGGATTCGCACGACTCCGCGGCGCCGCCGTCCTGGGTGCGATCGCCGCGTTCGCCGCCGCCGGGACCGCATTCGCCGACGACGCGTTCGAGTACAAACTTTCCGACGCCGGACTTCAGATCAAGGCCGGAAACCTCACGAAAAACATCGAAGTCTACGGCGACAAAGGCCGGACGCTCCGCGTGACCGCGAACCTGAACGGCGTTTCCCACGCGAAGCACCCGAGCATTTCCGTCATCACGAAGCCCGTCAAGGCGAACTTCACGCTCAAACAGGACGCCGCCGATTCCGTCACGTTCGCCTCGCCCGCCATCACGGTCAAGGTCGAAAAGAGCACCGGCGCGCTCACGTTCACGCGTCCCGACGGCAAGGTCATCCTCGCCGAGAAGTCCGGCGTCCGCCCGGAGATCAAGGAGGTCACGATCTCCGACGCCCCGACCTACGACGTGAAACAGACCTTCACGCTTCAGCCGAACGAGGCGATCTACGGCCTCGGCCAGGCGATCCGCCCGAATCTGAACTACCGCGGCAAGGAGATCCTCATCGTCCAGGCGAACATCCCCGCCTACACGAACGTGCTCACCTCGTCCAACGACTACGGCATCCTGTGGGACATCTGCTCGCAGTCCATCTTCAAGGATGACAGAAACGGCATGTCCATCTGGTCCGAAAGCGCCCCCGCCGGCGTCGACTATTACCTCATGACCGGCGACAATCTCGACGGCGTGATCACGGAATACCGCAAGCTCACCGGCGACGCCCCGATGTTCCCGCGCCAGGCGTACGGCTTCTTCATGAGCAAGGAACGCTACAGCAGCCAGAAGGAACTCATCGGCATGGTCGAGAGCTTCCGCAAGGACCACTATCCGCTCGACTTCATCGTGCAGGACTGGCAGTACTGGACCGACCGCGACGGCAACTGGACCAGCATGACCTGGGACCCGGAGCGCTACCCCGACCCGAAGGCCATGTGCGACACCATCCACAACGATCTCCATGCGAAGATTCTGATCTCCATCTGGCCGACCGTCGGCCTGGACTGCGACGTAGGGCGCGAGCTGAAAGCGAAGAACCTCCTGTTCGATCCGCCGCACTGGATTCGCCAGGGCCGCGTCTATGACGCCTACAGCCAGGAAGGCCGCGAGATCTACTTCAAGCACGTCAAGAAAGGGCTCCTCGACGTCGGCGTCGACGCCACCTGGATGGACGGCACCGAGGTCGAAACGCGGTCCGCCTGCCACGACCAGCGCGCCATGATCCGCGACATCAAGGAAAACGGCATCAACGCCATGGGCGACTTCACCCGCTACCTGAACTCCTACTCCCTCATGACCACCATGGGCTGCTATGAGGGACAGCGCGCCACCTCCGACAAGCGCGTCCTCACGCTCACCCGTTCCGCATGGGCCGGCCAGCAGCGCTACGCCGCCCTCTCCTGGTCCGGCGACACCACCGCCAGCTGGGCACGCCTGAAGGAAGACATCGTCGGCGGCCTTTCCGCCTCGCTCTCCGGCCTACCCTACTGGACGCAGGACACCGGCGGATTCTTCTCCGGCGGATTCCGCGGCATCAACGTCCCCGAATACCAGGAACTGCTCGCCCGCTGGAACCAGTTCGCCATCTTCAATCCGGTCTACCGCTGGCACGGCACCGGGTTCAGCAAGGAGCCCTGGCGCTTCAAGGACATCGCCCCCGAGGCGTACCAGTCCTACCTCTCCGCCGCGAAGCTCCGCTACCGCCTGATGCCCTACATCTACAGCCTCGGCTGGATGACCACGAAGGACCACTACACCATGACCCGCCCGCTCGTGATGGACTTCCCGGATTCCCCCGGCGCCACCACGAACGAATCCCAGTTCATGTTCGGACCGGCGTTCCTCGCCCAGCCCGTGACCCGCTCCCTGATCCAGGTCTCGCGTCCGCGGCCTCCGGTCATCGACGCCTCCGCGCTCACCACGCCCGACGGCGCACCCGGCGTGAAGATCGAATACTTCAACGACGAACGTCTCCGCCGCAAGGTCAGCGAAGCCGTCGAAAAGGTCGTTGACCTCTCCTGGCCCGGACCGCCCCTCGTGAACTGGCCGGAAGGGCTCCGCAACGGCGACCACTTCTCCGCCCGCCTCACGGGCTTCATCACCGCGCCCGAGGACGGCAAGTACGAGATCGGCGTTTCCGGCGACGACGGTTTCCGCCTCTGGCTCGACGACAAGCTGGTCGTCGAGGACTGGAACTCGGCGGACGCCCGCTACAAATCCACCGACATCGAGCTGAAGAAGGGCCAGAAGGTCGCTTTCCGCCTCGACTACTACCAGAACCTCTACACGCGTGAACTCAAGCTCTGCTGGAGGACGCCCGCCGAACTCGCGAAGTACGCCGCCGAGCACAACGACACGGCTGTCGAAACAAAACTCCCCGTCGGCGCGAAGTGGTTCGACTTCTTCACCAACGAGCTCTTCGACGGCGGCAGGACGCTCAGCCGCGAGTGCCCGCTCGACCGCTTCCCGCTCTTCGTCCGCGCCGGCAGCATCGTCCCGTTCAACGGCGAGGATACCGAGTACGCCACCCAGAAGACCACCGCCCCGATGGAGATCCGCGTCTACCCCGGCGCGAACGCCAAGTTCACGCTCCATGAGGACGACAACGAGACCTACGCCTACGAAAAAGGCCAGTTCGCCGACATCACGTTCACCTGGGACGACGCCTCCTCCACGCTGAAGATCGGAAAACGCGACGGCTCCTTCCCCGGCATGGATTCCGCCCGCAAGTTCCGCGCGACCATCGTCCGCGACGGCAAAATTTCCGAAGGAAAGACCGTCGACTACAACGGCTCCGAGGTCTCCGTGAAGCTTTAACAGGAAATCAGCGGCCACTGTCAGAATGTGCGCGTGCGTAAGCCGCGCACAACGACAGTGGAGGACTTGTCCTCCCCGGACCGTTTCCGACATCCTCCCTCCTCAAAAAAATCAGATAATATATACTTTTGAACAAATACTATATACCAATCTCCCGTTTCAGGTTTATATTATTTGATAAAAACAGTTTCGTTTTTCACGTTTCGCAACCTTGAGCAATCAACAGAAAGGTTTTCTTATGAAACACTCGTTTGCAACTCTGGCCCTCGCGGCCGTCTGCTGCATTTCCGCCGTGTGCGCCACCGCCGCGGACGCCGACAATGACAAGCAGGCCCCCCTCAACCCCGTGATCTGGGCGGACGTCCCGGACGTCTCCGTCCTCCGCGTGGACGACACCTACTACATGACCAGCACCACCATGCACATGAATCCGGGCGTGCCCGTGATGATGTCGAAGGACCTGGTGAACTGGGAGATCGTCAGCTACTGCTACGACGACCTGCTCGACGACGACCTGCCGCAGAACGTGAAGAACCGTCTCACGCTCTCCAATGGTCAGGACGAATACGGTCAGGGCACCTGGGCGAGCTGCATCCGCTACAAGGACGGCACGTTCTACGTCTCCTCGTTCTCCCAGCCCACCAACAAGACCTACATCTGGACCTGCAAGGACCCGACCAGGGGCGACTGGAAGCGCATCGCCACGCTCCCGCGGTTCCACGACCACTCCCTCGTGCTTGACAAGGACGGCCGCAACTACATCATCTGGGACGGCGGCGACCGCAAGATCGTCGAGCTCACATCCGACCTCACCGCCGTCAAGAAGGGCGGCCTCGGCGTCGACGACAACGGACGCGTTCAGAACAAGGTCCTCGTCTCCCGCGCCGACACCAACCGCGACACCCGCCTGAACGGCAACTACCTGCTCGAAGGCTCCCAGATGCACTATATCAACGGCAAGTACTACCTGATCAACATCGCCTGGCCGAACGGCGCCTCCCGCAGCGTTTTCTGCGCCCGCGCCGACAAGATCGAGGGCCCGTATGAGACCAAGATCGTCTTCCAGTGCGAAGGCATCGCCCAGGGCGGCCTTGTGGACACCCCGGACGGAAAATGGTACGCCCTCATCTTCGGCGACCGCGGCGGCGTCGGACGCATCCCGTTCCTCGCTCCCGTGACCTGGAAAGACGGCTGGCCGATGATCGGCACCGACGGCGACGGCAAGACCCTGCCCGCGCTCCCGATCAACGTGAAGCACCCGGCGATCCCGAAGGTCGTCGCCTCCGACGAATTCGAACGCAAGGCCGGCGACCGCGACATCCCGCTGGTCTGGCAGTGGAACCACATCCCGGATCACTCCCTCTGGAGCCTCAAGGACCGTCCCGGCTGGATCCGCTTCAAGACCGGCAGCGTGGTCGACTCCCTTGAAAAGGCCAAAAACACCCTCACTCAGCGCACGTTCGGCCCGACCTCCACGGCCGAGATCAAAATTGATACCAAGAATATGAAGGACGGCGACTATGCCGGCCTCACCTCCTTCCAGAAGCAGTGGGGCTTCGTCGGCGTCAAAGTGGCGGACGGCAAGAAGACCATCGTGATGTGCACCCCCGGCGGCGGCCAGGGCGGTCGCGGCGGTCGTCCCGGCGGCGGCCAGGGCGGCAATCGTCCTGCCGGTGCTCAGGGCGGCCAAGGCGGCAATCGTCCGCAGGGCGGCTTCGGCGGCGGCCAGGGCGGACAGCGTCCGCAGGGCGGCTT
>JAEEQO010000185.1 GCA_016285335.1 Victivallales bacterium
GATCTTCAGCCCGAACCTCGTCGGTCAGATCTTCGTCGGCGTGATGTTCGCCGTGATCTTCACTCCGTTCGACGGCCTCTTCAACAAGGGGCTCCAGTCGCTCATCGGCTGGGGTATTGACAAACAGTGGCTGCAGGATCCGAACCTGCTGCTCCCCGGCCTGATCATCATCTCCCTGTGGATGTATGTGGGCTACAACATGATCTACTTCCTGGCCGGTCTGCAGTCAGTCGACAAGCAGCTGCTTGAGGCCGCGCAGATCGACGGCGCGAACGGATGGCAGACCTTCCTGCACATCACCCTCCCGCAGATCAAACCGATCGCGATCTTCGTGGTCATCATGAGTACGATCGGGTCCTACCAGCTCTTCGAACTCCCGTGGGCATTGATGAAGGGCCAGGGCTTCGGGCCGGGCGATTCCGCGCTGACCATCGTCGGATACCTCTACGACTGGGGCTTCCGGAACGGCGAACGCGGCGCGGCGTCCGCCATCGGCTGGACCCTTGCCGCCATTATCTTCGTGATCAGCATTCTCCAGCTCAAAGTCACCAAGGCTTATGAAGTGGATTGACGGATAGGAGACAAAACAAATGAATCTGATACATTGGGTATTGATCGTTGCGGTCCTCGTTTACATCGGCCTCCGCCTGATCCCGGGCAAGGGCTGGAAGATCGCTCCCGCCTATCTCCGCATCATTCTGCTCTGCGCCGCCGCATTCCTCACGCTCACGCCGTTCGTCTGGCTGATTTGCAGTGCGTTCAAGAGCAAAGACTCCTTGATGATGTACACGTTCCTGCCGGATTGGAATCATCTGCGCTCTTTCCCGGATGGCACCAAGGCGATTGTCCACTGGTTCGGCAACGACGGTTTGCCTCCGGTTGACGATGCACTCGGGACGTTGACTCTGGCAAACTTCCGCCGTCTTCTGACGGACCAGTTCCTCACCCCGCACGGCCCGGTCTATTTCTGGGAATACATCGTGAACTCCCTGTTCCTGTCCTGCGGCATCACCTCCATCAACATCTTCCTCTCGTCGATGGCGGGTTATGCGCTGGCGAAATACCGCTTCAAAGGCAGAAACATCATCATCTTCCTCATGCTCGGCTCCATGATGTTCCCTGCCATGCTCTTCCTGGCGCCCCTCTATGAGATGATTTCCGTGTTCGGGTGGATGGACACCTATCTGGCTCTGATCGTCCCCGGCGCCATCACGGTGTTCGGCATCTTCCTGTTCCGCCAGGCCATGGTCGGCGTTCCGAACAGTTTGATGGAGTCCGCCCGCGTCGACGGCGCAAGCGAGTTCCGCATCTACTGGGAGATCACGCTCCCGCTCGTGCGCCCCGTGACCGCGGCCTACTGCCTCATCACCTTCCTCGGCACCTGGAACGCCTTCCTTCAGCCGCAGCTCTTCATTCAGTCGCAGTCCAAGCTGCCGCTGCCTGTCGTGCTGAACAGGTACATCGGCATGTACGTGCAGGATTACGGCATCTTCCTTGCCGGCACGCTGCTCGCCATCATCCCGCCCGCCATTCTCTTCTTTGTCCTGCAGAAGGAATTCGTGGCCGGCCTGACCAGCGGCGCGACGAAGGGCTGACCGCCCGCGTTCAAGAACGCAAAAAAGCAATTCCCGACGCACCGGTTTTCCGGTGCGTCTTTTTTTTGCACACGTTCGCGCCTGTCCGGGCTTCACCCTGTCCCCGGAAGAATCCTGTTTTTTTTATCAAAAGCATTTGATTTTGCTTAAAAAGAGTTTTATATTATGCAATCAGAGGATTCCGGCGGAGCAGATGCAGACCCCCTGCCCTCAAAGGAGGCTGTTTCCCTCTCCCGGCCCCGGACAAGAAACGAGCACACATTCCATTATCACACATACCCGTACGAAAGGAATTCCCACCATGGCGGAATACATCGTTTCCAAAGGCGTGACCAGCTCCTACCTGGTCCTGAACAACGACTCAATGTTCGTCCTCAAGGGCGGCAAGGCGGTCAATACCACGGTCAATGAATATGGTTCCATGTATGTCTCCAGCGGCGGTATCGCCAGCGACACCACGGTCAACTATAGAGGCAGCATGACCGTTTTCAAAGGCGGCAAGGCGTACAACGCCAATGTCTCCTCCGGCTACTTCATCCTCAGCGGCGGCACGATCAACGGCCTCACGATCGAAAAAGGAAGCGGCTGCGTCTCGTCCGGCGGCGGCACGATCAATGACCTCACATTGAGCGGAGGTTTTATTTCCTTCTACAGCGGCACGATCAACCGCGCCACGGTAGATCATGGCGATATTTACTGCTACTCAGGCGGCAAGGTGAACAGCGCCACCTTCAATGGCGGCAGGCTGACCGTCAGCAGCAACTGCACGGCGAACAAGATCACGCTGGAAAACAGCGCCCACATGGACGTCTACCAAAGCAAGGCGAAAGCAAGCGGCGTCATGGTCAAAACCGGCGGCAGCATGTATATCGGCAGCGGCGCGGTCGTGAGCAACATCACATTCTTGGGCGGCATCTCCGATCCTTCAAAAGACCAGTATGCGGGCCGGCTGGCGGCCTACGGCGGCACGATCAAGGGTCTCGCGATCGGATCCGGCACGAGCGTCGGCCTGTTCGAAGGCTGCACGGCGACGAAGGTCAAGTGGACGCCGGGCGATGGGGTCGTCAACATCTGGGGCGCCTCGGTCTCGTTCACCAGCAAGTATTCCGGCGTCTACGTCGGTTCGAACGGCGCGTTCGTTTCCCAATCGAAAGAGCTTGTTTCCAGAAAAGTCGAGAAAGGCACATCCGCGTATGTCGCGAAAGGCGGCGTGGCGTCCGGCCTCGATATCGCATCCGGCGGAAGCGTGTTTATCTGGAACGGCGGTAAGGCGCTGCAGACGCAGATCGGGATCGGAGAAAGCCATTCCTATATGTTTGTTTCCAGCGGCGGCTCGGCGGAAACCGCCACGGTCTTCGAACTCGGCGAACTGCAGGTCTACAGCGGCGGCAAGGCAGGCGACGTCACGATCTGCAGCGGCGGCTACATGTACATTTCCCGCGGCACTGCGTCCGGCATCAAAATCGAATCCGGGGGAGGCCTCGGCCTCTGTTACGGCACGGCGACGGACGTCGAATGGACTCCGTTCGAGGGTGACTTGGAGCTCTGGGAAGGCGCACAGGTCACGTTTGCCGACGAACTCTCCGGCGTATACATCGGGACCAACGGTGAGCTTACCGAGCAGGCAGACGAGGTGTCGGACCGGACTCTTGGGCAGGTTGAGGAAACATGGACCAAATTAACGAAGAAAGATGAAATGTATGTGATGTCCGACGGCAAGGCGGAAAGGACCGCAGTCGGAAAAAACGGGAGCATGTACGTGTTCGACGGCGGCTCCGCGGACAGCACGACCATCTGCGACGGCGGCGAGGCGTATGTCTATTACGGCGGGTCCGCGAGAGTTGTCGAAGTCAACGACGGCTGGCTTGCCGTCTACGGCGGCACGGCTGCGGATGTCACACTCAATGGATACATGGCTGTCGCCGACGGATCCGCGGTCAACGTCACGGTCGGCAGCGGCTATTACGGATACGTCTACTCCGGCGGCATTCTGAACGGCGCCACCCTTTGCAGCGGCGGTTACCGGGATGGTGCGGCTTTCTATATTTCCAGCGGCGGGACCGCATCCGACCTCACACTGGAATACGGCGCATGCCTTTACGTCAGCAAGGGCGCGAAAGTCACCAACATTTCGAGCAGCTACGGCTCATACCTCGAAGTGGAGAAAGGCGCGACCGTGAAGAAAATCACGGCCGTCGAAGCATGGTCCCCGGACTGCGACTACGACAAGTTGAACGGCTGGGCGGACAAGAAGAAAAAGACGATTAACGACCACATCGTGGACTCCACGCCCACGCTGATCACAAGCGACAGCTATGGAATCCAGATCGACGAAAACGAAGCGTCGTATTACAACAATTATGTCGGTTACGGCGACGAGATCGACTTCCTGAAGGTCCGGCTGGACGACGCGGCCCAGCTGAGCTTCGAAGTCACCGCCACGGACGCATCGAAGTTCACGATCTGGCAGTGGGATGCCAGGAAGAACAAGCTGGTCTCGCTTCAGGCGTCCACGCTCAAGCTGGAAGAGGAGAGCTATGTGAAATCCGGCGCAAAGGGTTCCTCCTTGTCCAAGTATTACCATATTGAGACGAAGAATCTTCTGCTCAATGCCGGCGATTACTACCTCAGCATGGAGTCCACCAACGCCGCGAAGGGCGGCAATGCGTACTACAACGTGTACCTTTACGAAAGTGTTTTCTTCGCAGAGGGCAACAAAGCGGACGACGACTGGGCCACCCTTCCCGCCGACTACGACTTCGGAGCTCTAACCCGGGAATCGCAGGAAATCGTGAATGATGAATGGGTCGGTTACGGAGACGACATCGACTACAGGAAGTTCACCGTTGCGGAAGGGATGACCGGCAGCTTCGACGTCTACGCCACGGACACCTCGACGAAGTTCACGGTTTACGAGCTTGTCTCGAAGACGAAAGGCGGCAAAACGACGGAATCGCTGAAGAAGCTGAAGAGCGTCACGATCAAGACATTCGACGAGGAATACAGTTGTTACCGCGGCATCACCGCGGCGTGCGACTTCCGGGAAGGCGTGGAGTATTATTACAGCATGGAGTCCACCAACGCCACGAAGGGCGGCAGCGCATACTATCACGTCGACTTCCTGCTTTCGGAACCCCTCAAAGCCCCCGCCAAATTCGCCCAGGAAGAATCCTCCCTCGCGGCGGAGGATCCTTCCGGCTCTCCTGCACTGAGCTTCGCCTCGCTTGATGCGGATGTCCTCGCGGACGCCTCCGCGTTCGACAAGCTCGCCGCGCTTGACGACGCCTCTTCATGGCAGTCCGCCGCAAAGCTGGCATAAGCAATCAACAAACCAAAGACAATTCAGGACGCACCGGAACCCGAAATCCGGTGCGCCCTTTTTTTCACGGTTCGAGGTGCGTCTTTCGCCGGATCACTTCATCGTCTCTTTGCCCATGCCGAGCGATTCGCGGCCCGCGTCGATGTCCTCCTTGATCTGCCGGAACTCGAATTCGTGGTCCACTTCGTCTTCGAGGATCTCGACGATCATGTGACTCGTCACCGGGTCGCGGTCGCCGATCATCTTCAGCATCCGGTTGTAGACGGCGATGGCGCAGCGTTCCGAGGCGATGGACTGGCACATGATGCGGTAGGCGCACGGATCGGACGGCGCCACGAACGCGCAGTTGCAGTTCTCGATGATCTCCTGCGGCGTGATCGGGATCTCGCCGCAGAGTTCCTGGATGCGGTCCGCCAGCATCCGGGCGTGTTCCAGCTCCTCGTTGGCGTGTTCCATGAGCTCGCACGCGGCCGAGGGACGCGTGAATCCCTTCACGACCTGCGCCGCCGTCCAGTACTGGATGAACGCGAGCCATTCGTCGCAGTAGGCGCGCCTCAGCTGGTGCACGATCTCCTCGACGGTCTTTTTATCCATCTCCATCGACTTGCAGGAACCGGATTCGGCGCAAATTTGTTTTTCGTTGATGTTCATCGTTACCCCCTTTTTGTGTTCGGGTCATCTCTGTTGATCCGGTCGCTCCGGTCAATCGTGATGCCCTTTTGTTTTTTTTCGAGCACGGCCCTCCCCGGCCGCACCGGATGAAAACAATACACCGCCGAACCGGAAAAATCAAGCCGCCGCCGGAACAAAACCTCGGCAAAATAAGCTCAGAAATGTCTGTCGCAGCAATCTTTCCGTCTCTTTTCCTTCTTATCCGCAGACGTCTCTTTCCCGACTTGCTCTTTTGCCCCTTTACCTCCACTTTTTCAGACACGACCGGATAAAACCGGAAAAATATTCGGAAAAATGACTTTTCCGGCTTGAATCCGCCGCATTTCCGGGTTAAATTA
>JAEEQO010000012.1 GCA_016285335.1 Victivallales bacterium
ATGTTCCAGGTGCGGCCGAACTGCGATGCCTTCTACAAGTCGTCCATCAACCCGTGGTCGCGCTGGCTGACCGGGGAGGAGGGCAAAGCGCTCGACGGCGGATTCGACCCGATGGCGTTCATGATCGCGGAGGCGCACCGGCGCGGCCTGAAGTTCTACGCGTGGCTGAACCCGTACCGGGTCGGCCAGACCGATATGGCCGCGGCATCCACGTACCTCAAAACGCTTTCCGCAGGGAATTTCGCCCGCAGGAATCCGGGACTCGTGGCACGCTGGAACAACACCAAAACGAACAACGCCGTGTTCTTCCTGGATCCCGGCCGGTCCGAGGTCGTGACGCATATCGTCGACACGGTCCGCGAGATCCTGATGCGCTACCGGCCCGACGGCATCGTGTTCGACGATTATTTCTACCCGGACGGATGCGACACGGCATGTGACGCCGCCACGTACCGCAAATTTGCCCGGAAAGGCCAGACCCTTGGCGACTGGAGACGCGCCAACACCGAGCTCATGGTGCGCTCCGTCGCCGGCACCGTCCGCGCGTTCAACCGCCTGAACGGCACATCCATCCCGTTCGGCGTCAGCCCGGTCGGCATCTGGGCGAACAGGACGGAGGCGATGCCGGAAGGCTGCCCGACCACGAAAGGCGTGGAGGCTTACACGCAGTCCTACATCGACGTCCGCAAATGGGTGAAAAACTCGTGGATCGACTTCGTGATCCCGCAGGTCAACTGGGGATTCGCGAACGGCAGGGCACCGTTCGCCGGGATCGTGAACTGGTGGTCGGACCAGGTGCGCGGGACGAAGGTGAAACTGTACATCGGCGTCGGCGTGTACCAGGCGGGCGTGGCGGCCGGCATGGAATCGCCGTCCGAGCTCTCCAACCAGATCCTGTACCTGACCTTGCGGAACGATGTCTCCGGCTCGGCGTTCTACCCGGTCCGCCACTGCCTCAACCCGGAGAACAACGCGCAGAAGGCGTCCCTGCGGACGATCTTCAACAGCTACTGGAAGCCCTCTCCGGCCGCGAAATAGGCCGTCCGGCGCATTCTTTTGTCCGGGACGGGAGTTTTCCGCTTGAAAATTCCGCTTGCGCGTGTTACATTAATTTTCAAAAGAAAAAGTCTGATACATGGAGACCCCATCATGCCGCAACGCTTGACCGTACTGTTCCTTTCCTTTGTCCTTCCCGTGCTCGTTTCCGCATGCTCGTCCGTGACGCCCGCGCGGTTCCAGCGCGGGTTCATCCCGAACGGCGTGTGCCTGGAGCTGATCGAGGACGAAGACGGCGAGCGCCATCAGGTCGAAGTGAAGGGCACACCGATGGAACGCCTGTTCACGAAATATCTGCCGGAAAGCCCGTCCTCCGTGCTTAATGTGGCATATTTCTTCCATCAGGACAAAAAAGGGTCGGGGAGCGGGCCCGGCACCGCCGATTCGATCAACCGCGCGGCGTTCCTCGCGCTCGACCTTCCTCCGTCGAGAGGCCTTGCCGTCGCCACCGAGCTCCGCACCTGCCTGCTGAAAAACGACCTGGACCGGGCCGAGGAGATCTACGAAGAGCTCGCGAAGGAGTTCGGCGTTCAGGCGGATGTCGAACGCTATTCCCGAAACGGCGGGCTCAGGAACTACCATGAATTCAAGGTCGGCGACGAAGGCGAGACCATCCTGCACGGCCTCACGCGCAATTTCCACGAGAACGGCATGATCTCCAGCGAATGCTTCTTCCGCAACGGCAAACCCGAGGGCGAGGCGCGCGAATACTCCGAGCTCGGCGAACCGCTGGACGGGAAATGACCCTTCGTTCCCCCTGAAAACAGACACAATCAACCCCACATTTTTGGAGATACCAAACCATGATCGACGCAAAAGCGAAAAAGTTTCTCGAAGAACTCCTGATGACCTGCGGCCCCTCCGGATTCGAATTCGAACAGGCAAAGGTCTACCGCGACTACCTCAAACCGTTTGCCCACGACATCCGCACGGACGTGCTCGGCAACACCATCGCCCGCCTCAATCCCGACGCGAAGTTCCAGTTCATGCTGTCCGGCCACTACGACGAGATCGGATTCCAGGTCGTCAGCATCATGCCGCAGGGCCTGATCTCCTTCCGGTCCGTCGGCGGCATCGACCCGCTCACGCTCCCCGGCACCGGCGTGGAAATCCTCACGGAAAAAGGCCACATCCCCGGCGTGATCGGGCGCAAGCCGATCCACCTGCAGACCCCGGACGAGCGCAAGGCCGTGCCGAAGATCGAAGACCTGTGGATCGACATCGGCGCTGCGGACAAGGACGCCGCCGCGAAGTTCGTGCAGGTCGGCGATCCCGTCGCGTTCTCCCGCAATTTCGAAATGCTCAGCGACACCTGCGTCCACTCGAAGAGCCTGGACGACAAGATCGGCGCGTTCGTGATCGCCGAGGCGTTCCGCCAGCTCGCCAAGCGCAAGATCAAGGTCGGCGTCGCGTGCGTCGGCACCGTGCAGGAGGAACTCGGCCTCCGCGGCGCCATCACGGGCGCGTTCGGCGTGAACCCGAACGCCGCCATCGCGGTCGATGTCGGATTCGCCACGGATGTCCCCGGCATCAAGCCCGAACTCCTCGGCGACATCAAGCTCGGTGCGGGCGCGGAACTCCAGCGCAACGCCGACAACAACCCGCCGCTCCTCAACCGCATCCTGAAGGTCGCCGCGAAGAAGAAGATCCCGTACCAGATGACCACCGGCCACCGCGCCACCGGCGGCACCGACACCGCCGCCATCCAGATGACCCGCGGCGGCGTGGCGACCGCGCTCATCAGCATCCCGAACCGCTACATGCACACGCCGGCCGAGATCTGCGACCTGCGCGACGTGGAATCCGCCGTGGCGCTGATCGTGGAGACCATCGCCTCCCTCACCGGCAAAGAGACCTTCATCCCCGGGATCGACTGAGCACCATGGGCGCTTTCTACCTCATTTCCGGCAACGAGGACTACGCCGTCAAAGAGCGCGCGAACGAGATGATGCGCGCGCTCTGCGGCGATCCGCCGGACGACAATCCGTCGCTGGAGATCATCCGCGGCGATTCGGACAACGAGAAAGCGCCCCAGGTCCTTGACAAACTCCTGCTTTCGCTCGATTCCCCGGCGTTCTTCTCCAGCGAGAAGATCGTCTGGCTGAAGCACTTTCTGAAGTTCGACGAGGCGTTTTCCGAACCGTCGACCAAGAAGAAGCCGTCCCGCATCGACCGCCTCGCCGCGTTCCTTCAGGACGGCATCCCCGCCGACATCACGCTTGTCATCGACGGTCCCGGCCTCGACCGCCGCAAGGCGTTCTACAAGATCGCGTCGTCCGTCTGCACAAGCTCCGGCGGCAAGCTCGAGTGGTTCGAGAAGGCCGACCCGAAGACGCGGAACTTCAAGCAGATCCTGACCCGCCGCATCCAGTCCATCGTGATGGACCGCGGCAAGCGCATCGAGGACGCCGCAGCGTCGTTCCTTGCCGAGACCATCGGCGCCGACGAGGCCCGCCTCGGGACCGAGATCGACAAGCTCCTGACCTACGCGGGCTCCAATCCGGTCGTCACGTTCGCCGACTGCCGCGAAGTGTGCAGCCGCGCCACCGAAACGCTCGCCTGGGAATTCTCGTCCGCGCTCGTGGAACGCGACTCCCGCAGGGCGCTGGGGCTGATCCCGAGCATCATGGAGCATCTGGAGCAGGACCGCGGGGCGTCCAAGCCGGAGATCGTGCTGATCTACGCGGTCATGAGCGAGTTCCGCAACCTCGCCACCGTGAAGTGCGAGGGCCTCAAGCTCGGCATCCCCGAGGACGCCTCCTCCGATTATTTCTACCGCATGAACGAGCGCTACAAGCAGAACCCGCCGCCGGTCAAGTCCCCGCTCTTCTCCCTGCACCCGTTCCGCGCGTACAAGGCGTGGGAGAACGCCCGCCGGTTCACCGACCGCGAGCTGGTCATGGCGTTCCGCGAGCTGGTGAAGGCAAACCGCGCCATCGTCTCCTCCGGCGGAAACGCCCGCATCGCGCTGGAACTGCTGACCGTCAAGATCGCCGAATCGTAACCCATTCACAATCAGTCTTCCCCCATGAACACGGACACTCCGGACATTCAGGAAAAAACGCAGGAAACGGTCACCGCCGAAGGGACGGATTCCGCGGCGTATGAAACGCCGGGGCGGCTCATGGTCCGCAGGTTCTTCCGCGAGAAGACCGCCGTCGCCGGCCTCGTCTTCGTGATCCTGCTGATCCTCGCCGCCGTGGCCGCGCCGCTGTTCGTGAACGGAAAGCCGCTTCTGATCATCTCGGAAAGCGGCGTTTCCAGCCCGGCGCTCCGCGACTTCTTCGCCCCGGACGCGCAGGAATTCTTCGTGGAAAAGCTGTTCAACTGGCTGTTCCTGGCGATCCCGGCGGCGCTGATTTTGTGGGGGTTCCTCCGCAAACGGAAAAAGCTCCTCGGACCCGTGACCGCCGCCGTCCTGATCCTGCTCGCGGTGCCGTTCTGCGTCTCGAAGGCGCAGATGACCCAGGTGCACTGGCGGAAGGCCGCTCAGGAGGACACGGCGTCGAAATATATCTTCGCCGCGGTGCCGTACGGTCCGTTCGAGACGTCGCCCGACACCTACGCGATGCCCTCGCGGAAGCACCCGTTCGGCACGGACAACGTGGGGCGCGATGTCTTCGCGCGCATGATGTACGGGGCGCGCGTCTCGCTGGCGGTCGGGTTCCTGGCGACCGCGATCGAGCTGGTGCTCGGCACGATGATCGGGCTCTTCTCCGGGTACCGCGGCGGCCGCGTCGACCTGTTCGTCCAACGCCTTGTGGAGATCGTGATCTGTTTCCCGACGTTCCTGCTGCTGCTGATCCTGATGGCGATCATGCTCGACTACGGCGCGCGCCAGTCGATCCTGCTCGTGATCGTCGTGCTCGGGATGACCGGGTGGCCCGGGCTCTCGCGCCTGGTGCGCGGCGAGGTGCTGAAAGCGCGCCAGATGGCGTACATCCAGAGCTGCGAAAGCCTCGGCGTGCCGCTGCGGAGCATCCTGTTCCGGCACCTGCTGCCGAACGTTTCCGGCCCGATCTTCGTGTCGTTCGCGTTCAGCATCGCGGGCGCGATCCTGTCGGAAAACAGCCTGAGCTTCCTCGGATTCGGCGTGCAGGCGCCGTCCGCCAGCTGGGGCGAGCTGCTGAAACAGGCGTTCGCCGACCCGTTGAGCTACTGGAACCTGATGCTGTGGCCCGGCCTCGCCATCTTCCTGTGCGTGACCGCGTTCAATTTCATCGCGGACGGCATACGCCGGTCCATCGATCTGAAGAGCTGACAACCCGGAAAGGAACCCCCGACATGCCGATCACGGTCCGTTTCAAGATGCAGGAGGGCGCGGAAGACCTCGCCCCGAAGAAAGCCCACGAGGACGATGCCGCGTGGGACCTGAAGAGCCGTGTGGACGTCGAGGCCGCGCCGGGCAAGGTCACGCTGATCCCGACGGGCCTCTTCCTGGAGCTTCCCGCCGGATACGAGGCGCAGATACGCCCCCGCAGCGGCCTCGCGCTCAAAAACGCCGTGACCCTGCTCAATACGCCCGGAACCATCGACGCCGGATACCGAGGCGAAGTCTGCGTGATCCTGTTCAACGCCGGGGAAAACGTGTTTCCCGTGCACCGTGGCGACCGCATCGCCCAGATGGTGATCGCCGCCCTCCCGGATGTCGTCCTGACGCCCGCCGCCGAGCTGAACGAGACCGACCGGAACGCCGGCGGATTCGGTTCGACCGGCATCCACTGAGCCGCAATGATCGGTGAAATCATTGCGGCGGAGGGTCAAAAATGAAGAGTAAGCACATCCTTTCCCTTTTGTTTGGACTTTTTTTTACTGTTATAGTTCTGAGATTAATGTGGGTTTTCGGAGAACTCACATTAAAAGAGGAATGCATTCAGACGCAGGATAATTTAGCATTTGTATATAGACGCTTGGAACAATATCATTACGAACACGGGGCTTATCCTCCTCAGCAGGATATGAAATCCCTATTGAACACCTTGGGTATAAGCAAGAATAATTTTGAAAAAACTCGGTTCTTTGATATCAGTTCCGCAGAATACCATGCCTCTAATCGGAATCAGGAATGTTCGGATCAGAATATGGATGATCCTGTTTTGTCAATACGTGTCAAGTCGCATGTTTTTGGCAAATATGAACGCCTTTGCGTGAGAAAAGACGGCAGCATGTATTATAGAGATTTTGAAACAGAAGCCAAGCTATGATCCCCCCTGATCCTGATAAAACTATTTCGGAGGCTCGAATATGAAAATGCGGAAAAAATGCTGCGTAATCGCCGCGCTCATCCTCGGCTGCATCATCTTCATCCTCGCTGCAGGAACCTTCTATTATTTTGATGTGCTCCAATTGAAAGGGGATAATTATCGTACAAAGGGAAATTTATCTCAAATCTATAAACGCCTGGAACAATATCATACGGAGCATGGGGCTTATCCGGATCAGCAGGACATGAAATCGCTGTTAAAAACCCTGGGGATGAACGAAAATGATTTCGCGAAAGTGCTGTTTTTTGATATTAATACCGCAGAATACCATGCCTCCAATCGGAATCAGGAAGATTTGGCTCAGAATATTGATGATCCTGTTTTGTCAATCCGTGTCAAGTCGCACATTTTCGGCAACCCCGAACGGCTTTGTGTGAGAAAAGACGGCAGCATCTATCGGGGTTATGGAACAGGAGCCAAGCCATGAAAACCGATTTGCTTTTTTGCCAGGGGCGTGGTATAATAAAGTTGTGATTCCTCAACCCTCTCCATCGGCAATACCATAGGAGATGTCTTTTTATGTTTTTTTTCAGGAAAACGACTTGAAAAAACGGAAATGTCGGCTATATTGGAATTGAATTCCAAATTGGACGAGGTTTGAGCTATGTATATCACGCGACACTTGACAGAGGCGATTCAAGCCGGGAGCAGATTTTTCCCGGCGATTCTGCTGACAGGCCCCAGACAAGTCGGGAAAACTACGCTCCTGAGGCGGTTGGCGGAACCCGAAAGAAAGTATGTGACGCTGGACGATTCCAATCTGCGTCTGCTGGCGAAGGAGGATCCGCGCGCCTTCATCGAACGGTTTTCCCCTCCGGTGCTGATCGATGAAATCCAGTATGTTCCCGAACTCCTGAATTTTATCAAGATTGTCATAGATGAACAGCGTTTCCGGTCTCCGGATGAAGCAAAGGGCATGTACTGGCTTACCGGGTCGCAACGGTTCCCGCTCATGAAGGGGGTATCGGAATCTCTGGCCGGACGAATCGGCGTATTCGAACTCTCCGGGCTTTCACAGACCGAACTTGCAGGAGAACCGAATGTCCCGTTCACTCCCGACAAGCGTTTCAGCGCGTCGACCGGCCGGTTCAATACCGCGGAACTGTTCCGCCGGATTTGGCGGGGATGTTATCCCGAAGTCCTGAACGCCACGCCGCAGGAACGCGAATTCTTCTATTCGAGCTATATCAACACATACCTGGAAAGGGACATCCGGAATCTGACGAAGGTTCACGATCTCGACAAGTTTTACAAGTTCCTTTGTTCCTGTGCAGCCAGGACGGGACATCTGCTCAACAACAGCGAACTTGCACGGGACGCGGGGATCGACGTCAAAACGGCGGAGAGCTGGCTGAGTATTCTCACTTCATCGCGTATCGCCTATCTGCTGCCGCCGTATGCAAGCAGCCTGACCACAAGACTGGTAAAAACGCCGAAACTCTATATGCTTGACACCGGGCTATGCTCCTATCTGACCCGCTGGTCGACGCCGGAAACACTGGAATCAGGCGCGATGAACGGGTTCATCTTCGAGACATGGTGTGTTTCCGAAATCCTGAAAAGCTACTGGAATGCCGGAACGGAGCGTCCGGCATTGTACTTCTATCGGGATAAGGACCAAAGGGAAATCGATCTTCTGATCGAAAGCGGAAATGAGTTTTATCCCGTTGAGTTCAAGAAGTCTTCTACGCCAAAGAAGGATGATGTCCGGCACTTCAGCGTATTGGAACGTCTGAATCTCAAAACCGGAAAAGGTGCACTGGTATGTACCTGCCCGGAGATCGAACCTTTGCCGGGAAAAAACGTGGATAGCATTCCCGTATCGCTTATCTGAATACCATAGAAGGGGCCTGAAAGTATGTCAATCATAAAAACGAGACGAACCTCTTTCTTCTCCGTTGTCGCGGTCTTCCTGATCGTTGCATCGTTCGCCGGATGCGAAACGACGAAAGAGATCAACGAAGATTATCTTGTCGTTTCCAGCATGGCGGTTATTCCGAATGAAGAGGAGCGCGGTACGCTGACGTTGAAAATCGAGGGAGACTATGCCGAAAGCGCCTGGGGCATCAAGAGCATCGAACAGGAAACAAACGGCAATACGATCATTCTGACCGGCACTCTGGTGTCGGAAGGGCTGGGCGCATTCGAATACGAGGTCAGAATTCCTCCGCATGTCGATGTCGTGAAGTTCAACAAACGGGTCTTGTGGACTCGGAATCAATAAACAAACCTTCCCGCCGGAGGAGTCCGCATGAAGACGCTCCCGACACGCTTTATCCTGCTGAAAACGCTGCTTGCGGCGGCGTTGCTTGCGCCGTTTTTCTGCCGCGCGGACGAGGCGGAAAAGACCGAATGGCACGATCCTGTGATGGTGCAGCGTGGCGAGAACGATTTCGAGCTGCTGTCGCCCGAGGAATCAGTCGAATACCGCAAAAAGCAGAAAGAACGCGAAGAAACCACCAAAAAGAAACCCGATCCGGGATGGATCGGGGATTGCTACTATTACGCGGACGGCGGGTACTACCACAAGGACGGCGTGTACTGGCGTCCGGACTTGAAGACGCATTACGTGTACGCGGAGGAATGCTGGCACTTGGCGAACGGCGGCATCCTGACGGGCACGGGCGTCTATTACCCGTCGATCACTGCCCCGGACGGCATCCTCGGCGTGCCGTGGCGTCTGGCGGCAGTCGTGACCGCGCTGGTCGCGGGAGCGCCGGACGATCCGGGCGCACCGCCGCCGAAGCCGACGCGCGTCGTTATAGAAGTTCGTTCGTCTTCGGATCGATGAGGCGGAATTCCTCGACGTGGATCGCAGGGTCGGCGCGGAACTCGAGGTCCCTGCCGTATTTGCTCTCCATTTCATAGAGGATCTTCGCGTCGTCGTTTTTGAGGCGGGCGAGCACGGCGGGATTCAGGATCACGCGGACCGTGGCGGCTTTCTTCGACTTCGTGCGCTGCTTGAGGATTTCGAGCAGGCGGCGCTGGATTTCCACGCTCATGCTGATGGCGGATTTCACGTGGCCGGAGCCGCCGCAGTAGGGGCAGGGGTCGAACAGCGAATCCTGCACGCTTTCACTTTCGCGCTGGCGCGTCATTTCCATGAGCCCGAACTTGCTGATGGGCAAGATTTTCGTGCGGGCGCGGTCGAGGTCGGCCAGCTTGTTCATCGTGCGGTTGACCTGTTCGCGGTCGGAGGCGTTCGCCATGTCGATGAAGTCGATCACGATCTGGCCGCCGATGTTGCGGAGCCGGATCTGGCGCGCGATCTCCTTCGCGGCTTCGAGGTTCGTGTTCAGGATGAGTTCGCGCTGCGCCTTGCCGGCCTTGGACTTTCCGGTGTTGATGTCGATGGCCACGAGCGCTTCGGTCTCGTCGATGCAGAGGTAGCCGCCGCCGGGGAGGTTCACGATGCGGTTGTAGATCTCGGCGACCTGCGGCGTGACCTTGTAGCGGTCGAAGATGGACTCGGCGCGCTTGTGGCGCGTGATCTGCGTGTTGAAGTCGTTGCCGACGAACTTGTCGAGCGCGGCGACCAGGAAGTCGTATTTCTCCTTGTCGTCGACCACGATCTCGTCGATGTCGTCGGTCAACAGGTCGCGCACGGTGCGTTCCAGCAGGTCGGGCTCGGCGTAGACGAGCGCGGGGGCGCGCGGCTTCAGCAGCGCGTTGTCGACCTTCTGCCACAGCTCCAGCAGCATTTCCAGGTCACGCTGGAAGAAGACCGCCTTGCGGTGTTCGCCGACCGTGCGGCAGATGAGGCCCATGCCGTCCGGGAGCTTCAGCCCGAGCAGGATCTTGCGGAGGCGGTCGCGTTCCTTCCGGTCCTCGATGCGGGACGAGAGGCCGATGTGCTTGGAGTAGGGGAGCAGGACCAGGTAGCGGCCGGGGATGGTGATGTTGGTGGTGACGCGGGCGCCCTTGGTGCCAATGGGGCCCTTGGTGACCTGAACGAGGAGTTCGGACCCGGCGGGGAACACGCGCGGGATGTCCTCGATGGTGATCTTGCCGGTGTGGATGCGCTCCTCCATTTCCTTCAGGCGTTTGGCGCGGTCGCCGCCCGTCACGAGGTTGCGGAACTTCTCGCTGAGGATGGAAATGATTCGTTTTTTCTTTTTCGGGGAGGTGTCGGCTTCCTTCGCTTTTTCGCGTTCGTCGCCGATCTTTTTGAGGTTGTCGAGGATGTCGTAGGAGGCGGGCAGCATGTCGCGGAAGTGCATGAACGCGTTCTTCTCCGCGCCGATGTCGACGAAACACGCTTCCAGGCCCGGTTCGATGCGGGTGATTTTGCCGAGGTAGATGGAGCCGGCGACGATGTCGTCGCCCTTGCGCTCGATCTGGTAATCCTCCAGGTGCCCGTTGATGAGCAGTGCGGACCGCGTCTCCAGTTCCTCGCAGTTCAGGATGATCTGTTTTTTCTCTTGAGGCATGACTGGGAAACTCTTTCAAATTCAAGTGGTTGGCTGCGGTTCGGGCAGGCCGTTCAGCAGCATGTCGCCGACTTCGAGGCGGGCGCCGTTCAGGAAATCGGCGACGGACATTTCCTTTTTGCCTTCGGGCACGATGCGTTCCAGCAGCAGGGAACCGGAGCCGCAGGACACCATGATCCTGTTGTCGGCGAGTGCAGTGATCTTCCCCGGGGCCGCACCGGCGGCTTTGAAGGCAGTGTATGACGCTTTGGTGATCTTGACCGACATGATGCGGCCGCGCACGGGGACGCGGAACGACATCGACGGCCAGTTATGATAAGCCCTCACCTTCCGCTCCAGGACGGCGGCGTCTTCGCTCCATACGACAAAGCCGTCCGACTTGCGGATCTTGACCGCGACCGTGACGCCTTCCTCCGGCTGGGGATGCGGCGTGATCTCGCCGCGCACGATGCGTCCGATGCAGTCGCAGATGCGGTTCCCGGCCATCCCGGAAAGCGTCCTTTCCAGTTCGTCGGCCGTGGTCCCCGGCAGGATCTGCATCCGGTGCATTTCATAGATCGGCCCCGAATCCAGCCCGCGTTCCATCTGCATGAATGTCACTCCGGTGACTTCGTCTCCGTTCAATACGCAGGTGGTGATGGGCGACGCCCCGCGGTATTTCGGGAGAAGGGACGCATGGACGTTCAGGCAGCCGAGCGGGGGCAGATTCAGGATCGGCTCCCGCAGGATCTGGCCGAACGACACCACCACGATCATGTCCGGCTCCAGCGCGGCGACGTGGTCCAGAAACTCCGGAGTGTTCACCGACTGGACGCGTTCGCACGGGATCCCCGCCTCGTCCGCGTAACGTCCGAGCGGCGTCGGCGTCATCACGCGCTTGCGCCCCGCGGCACGGTCCGGCTGGGTCACGGCCACGGCAAGCGTGAGGTCGTGGCTGTTTGCCAGGGCCTCCAGGACCGGGACGGCGAAAATGCCGGATCCCATGAATACGATGCGCGGGTTTCTGATCATGGTGTATTTTTTACGTCCGAAAAAATTTTTAAACTTTAATATATCATAGATTCCTCAGCTTTTCAAATGCGCTTTGCCGAAAACACCCCGCTTCAGACGCAAATATCCCCGTTTTTCAGCAGAAAAAAGCAAATATCCTCATATCGGGCGTTCTTTCAAACGGTCCGGTACGAGGATGATTCTACTTTGATGAAGTCGCCGGGGGCGGCGGATCACTTATACGGGAAGATCGTGATGATCTTTCCGTTCTCGTCGTAGTTGAGCTCGGTGAACTTCACGTTTCTGCGGTGGTTGATGCCGTTGGAAAGCTCGCAGTCGTGGTAGAAGAGATACCACTTGCCGTGATACTGCAGGATGGAGTGGTGCGTGGTCCAGCCGAGCACGGGCTCCAGGATGCGGCCCTGGTAGGTGTAGGGGCCGTACGGATTGTCGGCCACGGCATAGACGATGTAATGGGTCGTGCCGGTGGAGTAGGTGAAGTAGTATTTGCCGTTGTACTTGTAGAGCCACGGGTCTTCGAAATAGCGGCGGTCCTCGTCGCCGGCCTTGATCGGGGCACCGTTTTCGTCGAGGATCACGATGTCGCGCGGCGTCTCGGCGAATTCGAGCATGTTGTCCTTCATGAGGGCGATCTTCGGGCAGACGGCGTTTTCGTCCTTGGCCGGCTCGGTGCCGTTCGGGTCGAACTTGCCGGTGCGGTATTTCTCAAGCTGGCCGCCCCAGAGGCCGCCGAAGCACATGTAGACCTTGCCGTCGTCGTCCATGAACGCGCACGGGTCGATGCTGAAGCTGCCGGGGATGCACTCGGGTTCGGGCTTGAACGGGCCTTCCGGGACCTTGCTTGTGGCGATGCCGAGGCGGAAATTGCCGTCCTTGTCGCGAGCGGGGAAAACGAGGTAGTAGGTGTCGTTCTTGAACGCGACGTCCGGCGCCCACATCTGCGTGCTGACCCACGGGACGTCGTACTGGGACAGCGCCATGCCGCAGTCGACCGGATCGGCGGTCTCGTTGTCCATGCGGAACACATGGTAATCCTCCATCTGGTACTCGTCGCCGTTGTCGTTGTCCTCGCCGTCGTGCGGGATGTCGTGGGACGGGTAGATGTAGAGCTTGTCGTTGAACACGTGGGCGGACGGGTCCGCGGTGAAAATGTGGGTGATGAGCGGTTTTCTCTGTTGAGCCATCGTTTTTCTCCTTGTGGCGAATCGTTTTATGTCAAAGATTTGAACGCATTTTTACAGGTTACTATAGCAGACTTTGACGGAATGTCAAGGATGGATGCGGTTATTTTGGGAAGCTGCGCCTCCTCTGTCGTAGTGCGCGGCTTACGCCCGCGCACGGGACCTAGGGCACGACCGTCTGCACCAGCGTCATGTAAACGGCGGTCCCGGCCAGGATCGACAGCAGGGGATTGCGTTTCCACAGCTGAAGCGAGACCACCACGACAGCCGCCGCGGCTTCCGCGAGCCCGAACATGTGGTCGGCGGGCGCACGGTCCCGCACGTAGCAGGCGAAACAGTATACGACCAGCATCGCGATGGCGGCCGGGGACAGGACGTTTCCGAGGCTCAGGACCAGGGCGGGCGGACGCTTGCCGGAGCCGAAGAGCAGGAACGGCAGCGCGCGGAGCAGGAACGTGACGCCCGCGGTCACGGCGGTCAGGAGCAGCAGATATTCGGTCGAGGTCCCGCTCATTTTCTCCCTCCGAATTGCCACGATTCAAGTTTTCCCAGCGGCCTGCGGAAGACGACCAGCGCGGACAGCATCAGCACGATGGACGGGATCAGCATCTTTCCCGCGCCGAAGACCAGGGCGCACAGGACGGACGCCACAAGCCCGACGGCGGCATAGACGCGGTTTTTGCGTTCGCGGCACTGGTCGGTCAGGATGACCAGGAAAAGCGCGGTCATGGCGAAATCGATGCCCTTGTTCGGGAACGGCAGGGCGGCTCCCGCGAGCGCGCCGGAAACGACGCCGAGGATCCAGTAGAAATGGTTCAGCGCGGCGAGCGTGAGGCAGTACAGGATGGAGTCGCCGCCGGGCGGGACCTTGTTTTCGACCTCAAGCGCGTAGGTCTCGTCGGTGAGCGACCAGATCAGGTAGAGCTTTTTCGGGAGCGGGAGCCCGCGGAACCGTTCGATGAGGGAAAGCCCGTACATGGAGTAGCGGATGTTCAGGCACACGGTCAGGAGCGCCACATCGAGCATCGGGCGCGCGGTGCGGATCCAGTCCACGAGCATGAACTGCAGCGCGCCGGAAATGCTGGTGGCGCTGGTCAGGAACGCCCAGAGCGCGGGCAGCCGGACGCCGCTTTTCGCGGCCAGCAGCACGCCCGCCGCGAAGCCCATGGTGGTGTAGCCCATCAGGACCGGCAGCGAGCTCACAAACGCCTGTTTCAGGGTCGGTTTCCGGTTCATTTCGGTCGAATCTCCGTTCCGCGCGCCGGACGCCGCCGGGCGGTTCCCGCGGCTGTTCCGGAAAAGGAAGCTACTAATATACCATCGTTTGCGGGAAATACAAAATCTTTTCCGGGGCTTTTCCTCCATTTTTGTCTTCGGGCGGGCGCTTTTTCCTTGAAATCAGCCCGTTCCGGCTGTATATTATATTCTGGCTATAAAACACTGCACCGCCGCGCCCGTTTCCCTGTCCGGGCCGGCAGACAAGGATATTTCCCATCATGAGCGACAAAAAGACCCCTGCCGCAAAGGCCGGGGCGTCAGCCGGCTCCGCACCGGCCCCGGAGGAATGCTCCCTGGCGGAACTTCCCGTCGGGCGGGCGGCCGTCATCGTGAGCATGAAACCCGGACTGCGCGGGAAGAAGAAGTTCGCGGACGTCGGGCTCGTTCCCGGCACACTGCTTGAAATGGAGGCGCACGCGCCGTTCGGCGGCCTCCTCCGCATCAAGGTCATGGACAGCAGCCTTTCGATCCATCGCGACGACGCGGCGAACATCGTCGTCCAGCTTCAGGAGCTCCCATGAGCCGCAAATACCGGATCGTGCTCGCCGGCAACCCGAACTGCGGCAAGACGACCATCTTCAACTGCCTCACCGGGGCCCGCCAGCACGTCGGCAACTACCCGGGCGTGACGGTCGAGAGCAAGACCGGCGAATTCATGCTCGGCGAGGACGAGATCGAGCTCATCGACATTCCCGGCGTCTACAGCCTGTCGTCCAGCTCGCCCGAGGAGGGCGTGGCGTTCGAGGAGCTCACGAAACCGGGCATCGACCTCATCATGAACGTGGTCGACTCGTCCATTCCGCAGCGCAGCCTGTACCTCTCCACCCAGCTCGCCGAACTTCACATCCCGATGCTCCTCGTCTTCAACATGAGCGACGAGGCGAAGAAGAAGGGGCTCAAGTTCGACATCCAGAAGCTCCAGTCCTATTTCGGATGCAGCATCGTGCAGACGGTCGGTTCGCGCGGCGACGGCGTCGACAAGCTGAAGACCGCCCTCGCGGAAAGCCTGCTCCACCTGGAGGACCACGACGTCCCGAAGCTCACCTACGGCGCGGACGTCGACGACGCCATCCACGAGCTCGAGGAGTGGATCGAACCGGCGATGACCGACCGCGTCCGCCACATCCCGGCGCGTTTCTTCGCCATCAAGCTGCTGGAAAAGGACACCTGCGTGATGCGGATGCCCGAGTTCCAGGGGCTCGACGCCATCATCGACGCCCAGATCGCCCATCTGTACGCGCGCCACGCCATCAAGGCGGAGACCTTCATGGCTGACTGCCGCTACGCCATGATTTCCGGCGCATGCCGCGACGCCATTTCGTTCACGCAGGAACGCCGCCGCGAGATCTCCGACAAGATCGACGCGGTCGTCACGAACCAGTGGGTCGGCCTGCCGCTCTTCTTCGCCGTCATGTACCTCATGTTCTGGTTCACGTTCACCTGCGCCGCGCCGATGACGGACGGCATCGAATGGCTGTTCGGCTGGATCCAGGGACTGATCGAACGCTTCTGGTCGCCGGACGTCCAGCCCGTGCTGCGGAGCCTGCTGATCGACGGCGTGATCCACGGCGTGGGCGGCGTGGTGGTCTTCCTGCCGAACATCCTGTTCCTCTTCCTCGCAATCGCGTTTCTGGAGGACACCGGCTACATGGCGCGCGCGGCGTTCGTGATGGACGGCATCATGCGCAAGTTCGATCTGCAGGGCAAGAGTTTCGTGCCGCTGGTGCTCGGGTTCGGCTGCAACGTCCCGGCGATCATGGCCACGCGCAGCATCGAGTCCGAACGCGACCGCCGGACGACCATCCTGGTGCTGCCGCTGATGAGCTGCGGCGCCCGCCTTCCGATCTACGTGCTGCTGGTGCCCGCGTTCTTTGCCGTCAAATACCAGGCGTTCGTGATGTTCCTGATCTACGCCATCGGCGTCGTGTTCGCGATGGTGGCGGCGCGGATCCTGAAGTCGACGCTGTTCAAGGGCGACGGCGAAGTCTACCTGATGGAGCTCCCGCCGTACCGCGTCCCGACCGCGAAAAGCATCATGCTCCACATGTGGGACCGCGGCGTGATGTACCTGAAGAAAGCCGGCACGATTATCCTCGGCGTGTCCGTGCTGCTCTTCATCGCCAATAATTTCCCGGAGAAGAAGACGTTCGACGCCGACTACGGCGCACAGATCATGGCAGTCGCCGCCGATACGACACTGAGCCCGGCGGAACAGGCCGCCGCCGCCCGCCGCATCGACAACATGAAGCGCGCCGAGGCCGCCGAATACACCATTTCCGGCCGCGTCGGCAAGTTCCTGGAACCCGCGTTCAAGCCCATCGGATTCGACTGGCGCGTCACGACCGCCGCGATCGGCGCGCTGGCCGCGAAGGAGGTCTTTGTCTCCCAGCTCGGCATCCTGTACGCCGAGGGCGAGGTCGCCGAGGATGCCCCCGACGACGAACAGGAGTCGCTGCGCCAGCAGCTCCGCCGCGCCTACACGCCACTTCAAGGATTCTGCATGATGCTGTTCTGTCTGCTCTCCATCCCGTGCCTCGCCACGCTGGCGATCATCCGCCGGGAGCTGAATTCGTGGAAATGGATGTTCCTGGAGGCGGCGGGGCTCTTCGCCCTGGCGTACGTGACCACGCTCATCGTGTACCAGATCGGCATGCTCCTGAAGATCGGCACGGACTACCTTGCCTGAAGCCGGATCCGGAGCAGCCGGGACCGGTTTGCCGCCGGGAAACGCCAAATCCGCGGCCATGAGCTCGGCCGTAGGGTGGTGGAGGAGGCGGAACGCTGGATCCGCGAACTCGGCTTTCGCGAGGTCATGATCGACAGCCGGACCGTCGCGGTGCCGTTCTACGAAAAACTCGGCTACGCGGCTATGGACGGCGCCGTGGTCAAAAGCGGTTCGTTCGACTGCATCAGGATGCGCAAGCGCATATCAAGCTGACAGTGTGAGCATGCCGTAAAAAAACAGTTCGTTTTGGCGGCCGGAGACTTGAAAAATGAAATCCGGCAATTATTTTATAGCAAAGAAAAGGATCGCATGCGGCGGTCCTTTCCCGTGAACAACAAAAACGATCTGTCAAAACGAACGGACAGAATCCCTTTTTTGAGGGTAAAAACAGAAAGGACAGGCCCAGGCCATGAAAATCGGATGCGTCAAGGAGATCAAGAACAATGAATTTCGTGTCGGGCTCACGCCGGATAATGTCCGGGATTATGTCGCCGCCGGTCATCATGTTTATATGGAACGGGGCGCGGGCGTCGGTTCCGGGTTCTCCGACAACGAATACGTGGACGCCGGAGCAAGCCTGATCGACAACGCGGCCGACGTGTGGCACCTGGTCGACATGATGATCAAGGTCAAGGAGCCGCTCGCCAGCGAGTATGGATTGTTCCACGAAGGGCTGATCCTCTACACCTATCTGCACCTCGCCGCCGACAGGGAGCAGACCGACGCCCTGCTGGCGGGGAAGGTCAAGGCCGTTGCGTACGAGACGATCCAGGAAGCCGACCGCTCCCTGCCCTGCCTCGCCCCGATGTCCCAGATCGCCGGCCGCCTCTCCATTCAGGAAGGCGCGAAGTACCTCGAGAAGAAGTTCGGCGGCGAAGGCATCCTGCTGGCGGGCGTCCCCGGCACGCCGAAGGCAAACGTGGTCATCCTCGGCGGCGGCACGGTCGGCATGAACGCGTGCAAGATCGCCGTGGGCATGGGCGCGAACGTGACGATCCTCGACATCAACCTGAAACGCCTGGAAGAGCTCGACAACATGTTCGGCGCGCACATCCAGACGCTGGTGAGCTCCGACAGCAACATCGAGCGCGTGCTGAAGGACGCCGACCTGGTGATCGGCTCCGTGCTGATCCCCGGCGGCTCCACGCCCAAACTCTTCAAGAAGCGCTATCTGCCCGAGATGAAGGACGGCGCGGTGTTCGTGGACGTGGCGATCGACCAGGGCGGCTGCGGCGAATCCTCCCGCGTGACCACGCACGACGATCCCGTCTTCATCGAAGAGGGCGTGGTGCATTACTGCGTGGGCAACATGCCCGGCGCGGTGCCGCGCACCAGCACGATCGCGCTCACGAACGCCACGCTTCGCTACGGCCTGCAGATTGCGAAAAACGGCCTGGAAGAAGCCTGCAAGCAGAGCAAAGCCGTTTCCTCCGGCGTGAACTGCTACCTCGGCAAGCTCACGAACAAGAACGTCGCCGCCGCGCACGGTTACGAATTCACCGACCTGTCCTCCCTGATCTGAGGCGGACATAGCGGCAATTCCGCAAAGGACGGGGCGCTCCGGCAAATTGCTCGTCAGTGACTGGCAAAATTGGTCCGACGCCCCAAGAACTGTCGCAACTGTGAGATAAGGTCACTTGGTAATTCATCAGCCACCGGCTGACAAATGAAACATTTCTGTTCAGGAAACCGCCGAATGAAACGAATTCAAACTGCATTGTTGTGTGCCGCCGTGTTGTTCGGGGGCGGCGTCCTGTTCGCACAGGGCGGGCAACCGGGCGGGTTCCGTGGCGTGCAGCGCGGCTTCGGCAATCAGCAGAGCGTTCAGCAGCGCGGCCAGCGTCCTGTCGGAACCCCGGGCGTGCAAAGAGGATTCGGCGGATTCCCGGGAACAGGCGGTTTCGGCGGTTTCGGCAACGCGCAGGGCGGGCAGCGTCCTGCCATCGGAACGCCGGGCGTGCAAAGAGGTCTCGGCGGCCCGCAGGGACAGCAGAGCGGACAGGGCGGTCGACCTGCCGGCAATCAGGGCGGCAGCGGCACACGGCAGGGCAGCTCGCAGGGACAGCAGAGCGGTGGCGGCATGCCCGGAACGGGGGGAGCTCAGCAAGGCGGATTCGGCGGCCCGCAGGGCGGGTTCGGCAGAACGACGCGCCAGGAAACGAAGCTGAAACGGCCGTTCGGAGCGGGGCAGTACGACACCTCGGCGTTCATGGCAGGCGAAATCCACGTGAACGTCGTGCTGTTCGAATCCAACGGCAGGATCGACCCCGACACGGAAAACTGGAGCAAGGACGAGATCGACAAGGTCGTCGGCCACGTCAAGAAAGCCTGCGCCTGGTGGGAGGAAATGTGGAAGCGGAAGAACTATGTCGGCAAGCTGCATTTCACGATCGACCTGGAGCATGCGAACACGCCGTTCCAAACCTCGTACGAACCCATCACGCACGGCGCGTTCCGCGACGACCGCTTGTGGATCGGCGAATTTCTGAACTCGCTCGGGTATTCCGGCGACAAAAACCGGATGCTGTACCAGTTCACCGCCGACACGATCGAGAAGCACAACGCCGATTTCGCGTTCAACATCTTCATCGTGAAGGCCGACAACGACCGCGACCACTACTTTTCGGACAGTTACCGTTCCTACACCCTGGGGCGGCAGTACGACGGCGTTTCCGACACCTACATCCTGACGGCGTATTCCAGGCCCTACGACTGGTATTCCTCGCAGTCGTTCGCGCATGAGATGGCGCACATCTTCGGCGCGGCCGACGAATACCCCGGGCAGGGCAACTACAACGACCGCGTCGGGTACTACGGGGTGCAGAACACGAACGCCCCGGACGGCAACCCGGACCGGAACCGCATCGTGCCCAGCCTGATGAACAGTTCGATCTCGTCGGCGTTCGAACGTCACACCACCTCGCCCCAGTCGCTGGAAATGGTCGGCTGGCGGGATTCCGACGGCGACGGCGTCATCGACGTGCTGGACGCGCCGATCGCGGTCACGGATTTCTCCTCGAAACTGAATTTGTCCGATTCGACCTATGACTTCACCGGCACGTTCACGGTCCAAAAGATCCCGAATTACAACAACACGAAGGCGATCACGGTCAATTCCGTCGACAGGCTGCTGTACCGTTTCGGCGAGTCCGGGGAATGGAAAGCGGTCAACGAAAAGGACTGGAACGAGGAAAGCAGGACCGTTTCCCATCAGTTCAGGATCCCCGTGGGGTCCGTACTTCAATGGAAGGTCGTCGATTCGAGCGGGACCACGGAATCGAAGACCTGCACGATCGGCAATGTGCGGAACCAGAAGGTCGGGATCGATCGCGCGACGGGCTCCGCCAGGTTCAGTTTCACGCCCGCGACCGCCGACGCCGGGATCGTCCGCTACAAGCTCCGCGTGGACGACAGGACGTTCGATCTGGACGAGGGCAAAAACGCTTTTACGCTCTCCGGGCTTTCGACCGGCACGCACAAATGGGCGCTTCAGGGCGTTTACGCAGATTCGTCCGTGACAGACTGGCTTTCCTGCGGTACGTTCACCGTGACTTCCCGTTGAACCAAATTGTCAGCTGAAATCATATCGAACACGAAAAACAAAACATGAACAGAGGATGAACAGCAAATGAACTGGGAAAACATGAACGGGAAGAAATGGCGGACCTGCAAACGGCTGCCCGTGCTGTGCCATCTGAAGCTCTGCTTCATTACGCTGTGCGCGCTGATCCGGCTTTCCATCTATTTCCTTCTGGTCGGCCTCTTTTTGATCTTCGCTCCTCCTGCCGCGATCCATGGCATCATTTCCGGGAAAGTGCCCTTGTTCCAAAGCCTGATCCCGCTCTGTTTCCTCGGATATCTGTCGTTCCGGTACTGGAAGCGCGTATTCCGGCGCTGCAAGCCGGGCGGGACCCTGCTCGACCCGGAACGCTTCGGCGCGCTCTACGACGACGTCCGCGCGATCTGCCGCGACCTGAAGATCTCCCCCATCCGGCAAATCTACCTCGACGCCGGCGTCGACATTCGGGTGATGCCGCGGTTCCCGGCGTTCAAATCCCGCCAGAGAAACATCCTGCTCATCGGCTATCCGCTGGTCTGCACGATGGACGCCAAATCGTTCCGCATCTGCCTGACGCGGGTGCTGTGCCACGAGAACCGCCGGATCGCGCGCAACGCCACCCTGCGCCGGATCAGGGGGCTCTGGGCGCTTCTGCCGTGGGAAAGCATCCTCGGCGACGACGATGAAGAACTTGAATCCGCGGGGCCTCCCGGGATCGACACGGCGCTTTTCCCGCTCGAGGTCCGGGCGGAGTTCGCCGCCGATCAATGGTGCGCCGAGACGTTCGGGCGGCAGGATTTCGCCGCATGTGTCACGCAGGCCTATTTCCGCCTGGAACGGTTCAACGCAAAGAAGCTTGCACGGACCAGGTTCTCCAAAACCGCCCCCGACGCCAACCATGCGGCCGCCGTCATCCGCGACGAGATCAGGAAAGCTGTCCCGGAACCGGAGGCGAAACGCATCCTCGAGAAACAGCTCCGGGTATCCGAAGAACTTTTCGAGAAGCTGCCGCCGTTTCGGGAACGCGTCGGCACGGACGATCCCGCCGCGCTTCTGCCGTACTTGGAGCGCACCCCGGACGCCGCCGAGCATTATCTCTTCTCCGATCCCGCTTTCGAGGCGGAGTACAACGGCATCCTGAAGAAGGCGCTTTTGCGCCGGAAGAAAGAAGAGGAGTTCCTGGTGGAGATCGGCGAGGACGATCCGGAGGACGACGACGAGCTCGCCGAGGACGACACCAACGAAGAGGACGAGAACACCGGGGAAGAAACGAGATAGCAAACCGCCCTCACCCCCCCGGCGTGGAATGATCCCGGTCCACCCGAGTATTTTCCGGCATATTTCCCTTGTTTTTTTGCCTGGTGCGTGGTATAATAAAGTTGCCGGAATGAAATCGCAACAACGCAGCGAGCTTATTATGAGCAATCAGGACAGGAATTCCGAACAACACGAGGCCGCCATTTTGCCGAATCGGAAAAAAGAAAATCACATCAAAATCGACATCGGCAAACGGTTCTGCATCTTCGTGGTCGTGCTGGCGGCGCTGGTCGCGGGCGCGTTCGTGGCGGCACGGTTTGTCCCGCGCAATACGCCCGTCGGCGTGTATCGTGCTCAACCGTATGCGTGCATGCACGAAGGGGCGAAAGCCGTGTTTGTCGTGACGACCGATTTTCACTGTTTCATGATTTATTACGATGAGGAGGATGGCCGCGGGGGACACTCAAATGTCTTCAGGGGGAAATGGAAACAGGAGGAGGACGGAAGCTTTACCTTTTTTGATTTTGTCGTCAGCGATTTGCCTGAAGAGCATATCAGCCGGATGGAGCCCGTTTTAAATGGCAGAAGCTATTGGGGCGGCCTGAAAACGACGGCTCCCGGCGAGCCCGAGTTCTTTTTGCCGCGAATCCTGTCCGGCTTTTTGTGAAACGGTCCTATCTGCATTCCTTGATTCAAGGGACTGCTTCATTCCGCCTCAATCCCTCCCACAACAACACCGTGAAAGGCCTGAAACCATGCCGAACACAAACACGATCCGCAGACCGGCGAACAGGCCGCCGTGGCGAAACGCGCCGCCGAGCTCAGCGCGGGCGTGCTGCTGAAGGACGATTCGGCGGGGGGATCCGCGCCGCTGTGCGGAAGATCCTGGACAACGCGTCGTACCGGGACGCGGCGGAGGCGTGCAGCCGGGATTTCCGTTCGTGCTCCGGGCCGTCCGGCGCGGCGGACTTCATCGAATCCGCGCCGCACCAGTGGGACGGCGTCGACGTCCTGAAGGAACTGAACAGGACGAATGTCCGGTTCCAGATCGTTTACTGGAGCATCGTTGCCGTCCTGATCTTCCTCGCCGGTTTTTATATCGAACGGAAATACCTCTGGATCATCGGTCTTGTCGCCGGATTCATCTCCAAGCCCATCGGCAGACACGTGCAGGAACGCCGCTATGCCGCGCTGGTCCCGGACGGCGATCCGTAAAAAAACGGAATATCCTCGGAAATCCGATTGAAGTTTAGTGTTTTGAATGTATATTTAGTCAAGTATCTCAAAAACGGGCCGGATTCCGATTGTCAGGTAACCTTCGGAAAGAAGCTCAAAACATCAATAAGGAGTTCAAAACATGAAACTCGGTTACTTCCTCGGTTGTTCCCTCGCATTCGCGTTCGCTCTGACGGCGCTCGCACAGGCCCCCGCACAAGGAGCGGGACAGGGCGGCCAGCGTCCCGTCATGGGTCAGGGCGGTCAGCGTCCCGCCATGGGACAGGGCGGACAGCGTCAGGGCGGTCAGCGTCAGGGCGGACAGCGCAACGGCGGCAGCCCGTTCGGAGCCGGCGGCTTCGGCGGCGGCAGCCGTGTGGAACCGCTTCCGGAAGGGTTCGTCCCCTCCGAAACGACCATCTTCAATTCCCAGTATCCCGCCGTGAATCCGAAGACGCGCGAAGCCATCTACAAAGTGAACGCCCCCGGCGCGCAGAAAGTCACGATCACGCAGGAAGGCAAAGTCTACAACATGGAGAAGGCCTCCGACGGACGCTGGACCGTCAAGACCGATCCGCTGGTCGTCGGCTTCCATTATTACTCCTACAACGTCGACGGCAACACGTTCTTCGATCCGGGTACGGAAGCGTATTTCGGCGGCAACTTCGAGCAGTCCGGCATCGAGATCCCGGAAGACGAGAAGGAAGCGGCATACTACCACTTCGACAAGAACGTCCCGCACGGCCAGGTCCGCCGCTGCGACTACTGGTCCGACATCAACGGCGTGCCGCGCGTCTGCCACGTCTACACCCCGGCGGAATATGAGACCCATCCCGAAAAGCGTTACCCGGTCCTCCTCCTCCTGCACGGCTGGGGCGAAGATGAAAACGGCTGGACCAACCAGGGCAAGACCAACTACATCATGGACAACCTGATCGCCGCCGGGAAAGCCGTTCCGATGATCATCGTCATGGACTGCGGCGACCTGAAGACCAATTCCTACTTCAAGAAGCCCGGCGAGGGCGGCCGCGGCGGCAACGTCAACGACATCTTCGTCAACGAGCTCCTTCCGTTCATCGACGCCAACTTCCGCACGCTGCCCGGACGCGAAAACCGCGCCATGGCGGGCCTTTCCCGCGGCGGCATGCAGACCTGGAGCACCGTTACGTCCAACCTCGACAAGTTCTCCTGGATCGGCAGCTTCAGCGGCCTTTCCGTGAACGGCGCGATCGACCAGGCGTTCAACGGCGCGTTCAAGACCGCGAAGGAAGATGCCTCCAAGAACATCAACCACATCTTCATCGGCCTCGGCTCCGAGGAACGTCCCGAGAATGCGAAGCGCGTTGCGGATGCGTTCAATGAATTCGGCATCAAGACCACGTTCTTCGTTTCCGAAGGAACAGCCCACGAGTGGCTGACCTGGCGCCGCTGCCTCCGCGAATTTGCCCCGATCGTCTTCAACAAGAAATGACCGGCATTTCCGGTTCGTGCAAGCATATTCGGGGAGCCGGCCTCAAAACCGGCTCCCCTTTTTCCGAGAGTGAAAAGATTGGAAGGGATGAGCCAATGAACGGAAAAAACAGGCAGTTCACCCAGATCTCGCTGTTCAGCGTCCTGCTGGGCGGCCATTATGGCGGGATCATCAGCGTCGGCGAGGTCAAACGGCTCGGCAGCATGGCGATCGCGACGATGGACCGGCTTGACGGCGAAATGCAGATGATCGACGGCGTGGTGTATCAGGCGTGCGCCGACGGACAGGTTTATCTTCCGGGCGATGACGAGACGGTCCCGTTCGGGACGATCGCCGATTTCCGCGCCGAAGACACCGTGAGGCTCGCCGGCATTCCGAGCTATGAGCAGTTCGAGGCGAAGATGGGCGATTGCTGCCCGCGGAAAGATCTTCCGCTCGCGATCCGCCTGAACGGGAAATTCCGCTGCATGAAAGTCAGGACCGTCAGGCGCCAGGAAAAGGACGGCGTCGGGCTGGCGGAAGCCGCGAAGGACGAAGCCGTGTTCGAGTTCAGGGATGTTCGCGGCGATCTGGTCGGATTCCGGCTGCCGGACTACATCCGCGGCATCAACGCTCCGGGGTGGCATCTTCATTTCATGGATGAATCCCGGAAACATGGCGGCCATGTGGTCAACTTCTCCCTGCTCGAGGGGGATCTGGGCTTCTGCCATGCGGGTGATTACCATATCCGCCTGCCGGACGCGCCGGAGGTTTTCGCGGGACTCGACCTCGGCCGGGACTGGAGCCGGGAATTGAAGAAGGCGGAAGCGGAACGGTAAGGCAGCCGAAGCTGTCTGCATAACGGCTTCTCCGTCCGCTCCCCCCTTCTGTCCATGTCCGCTCTGAAATGCGCCCGCAGACGCGATGCGCCTTGATTTTCCCGGCAAAGGGGTTATAGTAAAAAGCATCCTGTTACGCATTAGCCTCATTTTCAGCAGAGGGAACAGGACAAACACGAAACGGGGAAACGAAAAGCCATGAAAAAGATCTTTGGAGTCTATGCTTGTTCCGGTCATTTCCATTGGAAGCGGATCGTGCTGCCGGCGATGGCGTCGGCATGGCTGTTGCTGACTTCATGTTCCATGTTCAGCAACCGCGTTGTCACGGTCGAAACCGCATCGGCGTCGGAGAAGAACCAGTATTACCACGAAGATTCCTTTACCCGCGAAGGGCTTTCCTTCGAATCCGAGAATTTCCTGCGCGGGAACATGGAGACGGACGACTTTGCCAAAGACCCGGAAGATACGCTGCGCAAGCTCAACGTTTATTACGAGATCTCCAAGGACCCGAAATACCTGCGGATCGCGGCCGATTTCTGCAACAGCATCGCCGCAAAGGAAAAGGACGAAGAAACGGCGGTCCGCTGCCAGCTTTCGGCACTTTATTATTCCTGCAAGGCATTCTTCCTCCTGCTCGACACGGATGTCTCGTCCTATGATTTTTCCGCTTTCCGGCTGATGGAGATCTACAACGACTCCTGCTACGGGATCTTCTGTTACCTGAAGTCGCACGAGCTGCTGGCGAACGACTCCTTCAGCCTGTCGGATCTGGACGGCCGGCGTTACTTCTTCGAAGCGCCGCACTATCGTCTTTCCGTCCCCGTCGAATCGGTCGAGGAGTTTACGCTCTGTTCCGATTATGTGGTCAAGGCGCTGATGCAGAAGAACCGGCAATCCGGCCTCGGGATCCCTCTGGTCGGACGGATCGTGCCGCGGCAGTTTTACAAGTCGCTGAGGACGCCGG
Organism: Victivallales bacterium; assembly: GCA_016285335.1. Next base: position 26,230 of record JAEEQO010000012.1, read on the forward strand.
AGGGGCTGACGATCCCGGTCACCTTGACCCTGGAGGTCACGGAGTCCGACTCGCAGAACCTGAAAGTGAGGCCGAATTATCTGGACACTTCGCTTCAGGAAACGGTTCCGATGGAACTGGATTCGATGTCGGCCGACAACTGGCCGCTGGCGCTGGATTTTTCCACCCCGCTCGCCTGCTTCCTGGACAGTCTGCCCGAACGCGACCTGCTCTCCGTCATGCTGGAGTCCGACAGCGAGGAAGACAGCTGCGGGCTTTATCTGATCGAACCGTACCAGCCGGGCAAGATCCCCGTGGTCTTCATTCACGGGCTGATGTCCAGTCCCAACACCTGGGTGCAGATGATCAATTCCCTGAAAAACGATCCGGTCATACGGAAGCATTATCAGTTCTGGTTTTACTCCTATTCCAGCGGTGTGCCGGTGCTTGCCTCCGCCGGCAATCTGCGGAAGGCGCTGCTGGCGGCGCGGGAGGAACTCGCGACCACGCCGGAAACACGCGAAAGTTTTGACAGGATGGTCCTGGTCGGACACAGCATGGGCGGCCTTCTGACCCGCACGATGCTTCAGGACGATCCGCACTACATCCTGGAACAGGTGACGCAGCGCACATGGGACGAGCTTTGTTCCAGGCTTTCGCCCGAAGAGCTGGCGCTGGCGGAGGATTACGCCGTTCTTCCGGCACTGCCGTTTGTCCACCGTGCGGTCTTCATGGCGGTGCCGCACAAGGGTTCCGAAATGGCGCAATGGTCGATCGCGCGGCTCGGCTCACGGATCGTCCATCTGCCGCAGACTTTGCTGGACAAGGTCCCCGTCTTCTTCGAAATGTTCCTGGCACTCGAAGAGGACGAGGAGGAGGTCGAAAGACTGCGCAGCATCGGAGGGTTCGGAGCGGATGCCCGGAAGGAATTCACCGGGCTCAACGACCTCGACCCGGATTCTTCTTTCATCCAGGCGCTCGGAAGTTCCCGCATCAAAGAAGGAGTCGTGTATCATTCGATCATCGGCGACCGGGAGCGGGCCGACCATGCGGGCGGCAGCGACGGTATCGTGCCGTACTCCAGCAGCCATCTTGACGGCGCCGCCAGCGAAGTGATCGTCCGATCCGGGCACAGTGTT
>JAEEQO010000186.1 GCA_016285335.1 Victivallales bacterium
CGGATATTCTTCACGATCTCGGTCACGGCAAGTCGGTTCTGAGCAAGATTGTCGTCCCCTCGTTCGCCGATGCCGTGCAGGAAGATGAGGATCGCCGGTTTGCCCTTCTCGTCTCTATTATACAGATGCTGGTTGTAGTTCAGCTTGTCTTCGCCTTTCCTGAAGACCTGCTGTTCCAGCTCAAGGTCCTTTTGAAGTTTCTTCTCACGGGCGAAAGGTTCCGGCCGTTGAGGAGCTGGCCCCTGGGCATAAAGCCCGGCAGTTGCGATGATGCCAAGGGTGATCGCGAGAGTCCTGACGAAAGTTTTCATTCTGATGTCCTCCATACGGTGTGGTTTATGAAAATTGTTGAACCTTCAATGCATCCGCGAGCGGGAATTTCGTCCCCTTCGCCTTCGGGAACTTCCAGTCGACGTTCATGCCCGGCTTTCAGGCGTATCCGGGCTTGATGTCTTTTGCGTGCAGATGCGTGATGACCCGCAGGCAGAAGACAGCGCACAGCATGGCGGCGAACATACGGAAAAAGAAACGGGCGGGGAAGGTCGTGGAAGCAGCGGGCGTCGTTTTCATCGGAAGCCTTTCCTGTTTTGTTCGGGAACAGCCGCGAAGCAAGGGGGCTTCGAGGCAAACCCCCGGTCAGATCAATGAGGATTTAAATTGATTTTTCCATAATATAATTTAGGGTTTTACAAAAGTCAAGTTAAGAAACGCAAAAAAGCGGAAAAAAGTTGCTATTATAATAGCATCAGTATGTTATATCATTCGAAATTCATCTGAGAGAAGGTCGCCTCACCTCTGACCGGTTCTTTGAGTGAGCAGGGCATAGCCGGTTTCTCCGTTTCTCCGCGAGCTCACCTCACCTCGCACGACAGCCGAACGGGTCAGTTCCATGAAACCGTTTCCGTATCGTATGCTTTTCATGCGATACTCCAACGATTGACCCGTTCGCTCCCAAAATCCAACTTTTTTTGCATATCCCCTTTTTCGCGCATTTCTGGCGGGTCAATTAGGGACATAAAAGTTTCTCGTGAGCTTAAATCTTTCGTATTTCTTCGCATAGGATACTCGAAGTGTAGACCTATTCGCTTTTTTTCGTCAAAAAGCGTCTTTAATGCCGCTTTTTCGGCATCCCGAACAAAATACATATTTCGGTTTTGAGCTCAAAATCGAGATAAAACAGGTCATTTGAGCCACAAAGTTTCCATTATTTTCGCATAATAAGCTCAGTTCCCTATCGGTTTGAGAAACTTTTCCTCATTTTTGGAGCAGGACTGACCTGTTTCAAGGCTCTCAAAAACTGAGAATTTGGGCCGGTTTGGGAGGGGTGTATGCGAGCAGACCTGCTCTGAGGATGTCTCTCAAAGTCCTGTTCTGAGCTCGAAATGTGGGGAGAAAAGCAAAAAAAAAAGCCACTCTTAGAGGAGTGGCGGAAGATTCAATGGTGGAGTATATGAGACTCGAACTCATGACCTCCTCGCTGCCAGCGAGGCGCTCTAGCCAACTGAGCTAATACCCCAAACTTTGTTGATGAAATATAATATACCATCATTCCACAAAAAATCAACCCCAAATAGCAGAAAATGGCTTTTTTTTTCGTTTTTTGACGATTGTAAAAGTACAACGGTCAAAAGGTGGCATGCCGTACCGGAGCGAAGCCCGGCACTGCAACAAGTGGCTATGCCTCCTTACTTCTTGAGGGCGCCGTCGAGCGCGCGGTTCACGTCTTCCGGTTTCGGGCAGAAATGCACGTTGTTGGGGAAGCTAATGCGTTTGAGCTTGGCGAGGTCGTAGATCGGCGGCGTGATCCCCTTCGGCAGCGGGAGCTTGTTGACGCTCTGGTAGAACAGGATGCAGGCGTCCTTCCACCACACGGCTTCGCGGGCCTGAAGTTTCAGGCGGCCGAGCACCAGATTGTAGCGTTCCGGGTCGACGTAGATCTTGACGGATTCCCAGATGCCGGGATAGGTCGCGGCGGTCTTCGCGCCGGATTCGAACTGGCCGCAGAGGTGTTCCCAGAAGGTGTCGCCGGTGGGCATCTTCTGCTTCCAGCCGATGCGATGGAACCAGAGCCAGTAGCGTTCGGGACAGGTCTTCAGGTCGTTGAACTGGTCGCAGAGCGGGGCGTTGTACTGCATCACGGTACCGGTGCCCTTCTTCGTTCGGTCGGCGCCGAGCTCGGTCTCGGTGGCGTCGAAGACCTTGCGGCCGGGAACGTTTTCGTTGGTAGAGAGGAGCGAGGCGTACTTCAGGAACGACTCGTTGCCGGTCTGGTAGAGCCACGGACCGGGGCCGTAGTGGTTGCCGAGCGTGGAGGCGAAGATGTGGGCGAGCCCGAGCGGCATCATGTACTGGCGGATGGCCGGCACGCTGCTCATCATCATGTCGCACACGGGGTCGACGAACGCCGGATTCGGCGTGAAGGTCTGCGCGAGCCACTCCTTCGCGATGGCGTCGGCCTTCAGGTCCGGGTTCCAGGCGAGACGCCCGAACGCGTACCAGTTGGCCTGGGCGAACGGGTGGCGGGTCCAGTTCACGTCGTCGCCGATATTCGCCACGCCGGCGATCATGCCGGATTCGGCGATCTTCTTCGCGACGGTGCTGCCAGGTCCGTTCTGGTAGGTGTCGCTGTCGAGCACTTCCTTCCAGAGCGTGGCGAGATATGCCAGATGGTTGGACTGGCCGAGGTATTCCTGCGTGATCTGGAACTCCATCGCGAGCGGGATCTTCGTGATCTTGCCGAAGAGCGGGTGAAAAGGCTCGCAGGGCTGGAAGTCGAGCGGGCCGTTCTTCGCCTGCACGATCACGTTGTCGCGGAACTTGCCTTCGAGCGGCTGGAATTCAAGCAGCGCCTGCTGAACGCGTTCCTGCGGCTTCTGTCCGTACACGAACGCGCGCCAGATCACCACGCCGCCGTAGGGCTTGAGCGCGTCCGCCATGACGTTCGCGCCGTCGGCGTGGGTGCGCCCGTAGTCGCACGGTCCGGGCTGGCCTTCGCTGTTCGCCTTCACCAGGAATCCGCCGAAATCGGGGATCAGGGTGTAAATCTCCTTCGCCTTGTCGCGCCACCATGCGGCGACTTCCGTCTTCAGCGGGTCGGCGTCCTTCAGGTTGCCGATGACCATGGGCGAGGCGAAGTTCACGGAGAGGAATACGCGGATGCCGTAGGGACGCAGCACGTCGGCGATCGCCTTCACCTTCTGGAGGTTTTCGGTGAGCAGCATCTTCGGCGACGCGTTCACGTTGTTCAGCACGGTCGCGTTGATGCCGATGGAGGCGTTGGCGCGGGCGTACTCGGCGTAGCGCGGCGACACGGTGCCGGGGAGCTCGTCCCACTTCCAGATGGAGTTGCCGGCGTAGCCGCGTTCCACGGTGCCGTCGAGGTTGTCCCAGTGGTTCAGCATGCGGTATTTGTAGTACGGGACTTCCTTCACATAGTAGTTGTCGGTGATCTGGCTGCCGCAGGCCTGTTCCCGCAGCAGATGATAAGCGCCGTAAAGCAACCCGATGTCGGTCTGCGCGTGGATCTTCACCGTGTCGTTCATGATGCGGATCTCGAATCCCTCGCTGCCGAGGTCGTTGCGGTGCTTGTCGGTCGAGACCGCCCAGTTGCGCTGGCGGAACCGGGAAAGCTCGCTGAGCACGATGTTCATCGTGGCGCTGATGGGTTTGTCCGTGTCCATATGATAGGCGTTTTTGTCGGGGATGGGCGTCCGGAGCCAGAGGCCGCTGCCGTCGTCGGCGGGCGCGGCGATTGCTGTGGTGAGGCCGAGGAGCAGCCCGAGGGCGGCGTTTCGTGCGGTATTCGACATGGGAAGGGGGTCCTTTCTGAGGTTATTTCTATTTAGATGAATCTGCGTCAAAAAGTAATATAACAGCGGAATCCGGGAAGTCAAGCGGAAACCGCACGGAAATGTGCCTGATTTTCCTGCCGGTTTCCGGCAGTTCTTTCGAAAGACCGTTCAGGCGTCACTTTTTCAGCTCGTCGAACGGGCATTTGTCGGCGAACTGCGGCTGGACCTCCAGAAGGTATTCCCAATCCTTCTTTTTCAGCTTATCCCACGCGCAGTGTTCGGCAAATTGAGGCTGTCTCTCCAGAAGCCAGGTCCAATGCGTTCCCCTCAGTTTCTTCCACGGGCACTTGTCGGCGAACTGAGGTTCGTCCATCAGAAGGACTGCCCAGTTTTCACCGTTCAGCTTCCTCCACTGGCAACGGTCGGCGAATTGAGGCCGACTCGTTAACAGGTCCGACCAATCCTCGCCGGTCAGCTTGTCCCACGGGCATCGGTCGGTGAACTGCGGCTGATGCACGACGAGACACACCCAGCTCACTCCGGCCGCGTTCGCCAGCTTGTCCCACGCGCATTTGTCGGCGAATTGAGGCTGATGCGCCAGGATCCATGCCCAGTCTTCCCCGGTGAGTTTATCCCACGGACACTTATCGGAAAATTGAGGCGCTTCTTTCAAAAGCGACGCCCAATTCTCGCCCGCCAGTTTGTCCCACTGGCATTTTCCGGCGAATTGAGGCTGGCGTGTCAGGAGCCAAAACCAATCTCTCGCGTCCAGTTTGTCCCACGGGCATCGGTCGGAGAATTGAGGCTGATCCGATAAAAGACGCGCCCAATCTTCGCCGTCCAGCTTGTTCCACGCGCACTTGTCGGCGAATTGAGGCTGATTCGATAAAAGGTCCGCCCAGTTCCAGCCTTTCAGCTTTCTCTTCTGACAATGCTCCATAAGCTGCGGCTGGAAACATAAAACATCGGACCAGTCCTCGCCGCTCAGCTTCTTCCACGGGCACCTGTCGGCGAACTGAGGTTGCTCCCGCAGAATACGGCTCCAGTTTTCACCGTTCAGCGTATCCCACGGGCACCGGTCGGCGAATTGCGGCTGGTCGCGCAAAAGCCATGCCCATTCGTAGTTGTCCAGCTCGTTCCAAGGGCACTTGTCTGCGAACCGAGGATGAATCGCCAGAAGATAACACCAGTCCTCGCCGGTCAGCCTGTCCCACGGGCATTTGTCAACAAACTGCGGCTGGTCCGTGAAAAGATTCCCCCAGTCCTCGCCGTCCAGCTTCGCCCAGTTGCACTTGTCGGCGAATTGAGGCTGGACCATCAGAAGATGCGCCCAGTCCCAGCCCCGCAGTTTGTCCCACGGGCACCTGTCGGCAAACTCCGGCAGCTCCTTCAGGAGCTCGAACCAGTCCCAGCCGTGCAACTTGTCCCACGGGCACTGATCCGCAAGCTCCGGCTGTTCCTTCAGAAGCCCCGCCCATTTTTTCCCTTCCGGCACATATTCCATGGTATGGTTCCTTTCCTGTTCAACTCGCGCCCGGTCCCGGAATGACAATGCGGAATCGGCGCAAACGTACCATACTATATCCTGTCCGTCAGTAAAATGCAAATGTTTCCGCCGTGTTTTCCACGGAAAACCGCCGGTTCGTATGACGTACGGCGGAATCTTCGGACATTCGGGGTTGATTTTTCGGCGGATGGGGTGTATTTTAAATGGATATTTTTTTATCCATTACACATAATTTGGGTGCGGAGGCATGTGTTTTCGCGCCCGGAAAGGCCCGTCCCATCATGAAAGCTGTCATCTCCGTCATCGGCAAGGACACCGTCGGCATCATCGCGAAAGTCAGCGCGGAGTGCGCCCGCTGCGGCGTGAACATCCTGGACATCTCCCAGACCGTGCTGCAGGACTACTTCACCATGATCATGATCACGGACATCGACGGCATCACCGTGCCGTTCCCGGACTTCGTGGACGCCATGACCCGCATCGGCAGCGCGAACAACCTGAAGATCCTCACCATGCACGAGGACATCTTCAACACCATGCACAAGATCTGAAC
>JAEEQO010000187.1 GCA_016285335.1 Victivallales bacterium
AGAACAACATCCGGCATCTGCTCAGCAACCCGTCGTTCGAGCTCATCCGGCACGACGTCACGATCCCGATCGAGCTTGAAGTCGACGCCATCTACAACCTCGCCTGCCCCGCCTCGCCCATCCACTACCAGCACGACCCCGTCCAGACCATCCGCACCAACATCCTCGGCGCGATGAACATGCTGGACCTCGCGCGGCGCCTCCGCATCCCGATCCTGCAGAGCTCCACCAGCGAAGTCTACGGCGATCCGCGGGAGCATCCCCAGCGGGAGACCTACTGGGGCAACGTGAACCCGATCGGCGTCCGGAGCTGCTACGACGAGGGAAAACGCTGCGCGGAAACGCTCTTCTTCGACTACCACCGGCAGTACGGGTTCCCGATCAAGGTCGTCCGCATCTTCAACACCTACGGCCCGCGCATGCTGCCGAACGACGGCCGCGTGGTCAGCAACTTCATCGTGCAGGCGCTGAAGGGCGAAGACCTCACCATTTACGGCGACGGCTCCCAGACGCGCAGTTTCTGCTGCGTTTCCGACCTGGTCGCCGGGCTCGCCGCCATGATGCGCACCCCGAACCGCGTCACCGGCCCCGTCAACCTCGGCAACCCCGGCGAATTCACCGTCCGCGAGCTCGCCGAATCCATCATCCGACTCACCGGATCGAAGTCGAAGATCATCTACAAGCCGCTTCCGCAGGACGACCCCGCCCGCCGCAAGCCCGATATTTCGCTCGCACGCGAACTGCTCGGCTGGGCGCCGTCGGTCTCTCTCGAGGACGGCCTCCGCCAGACCATAGACTATTTCCGCAACCTGAAGGAGTTCTGACGATGTTCGACGTTCAATTCACGCTTCACGAACTGCTCCGCGCCACGGAGGGCCGCCTCGTGGGCGACAACGCGCCCGCAGTGGTCGAATCCGTTTTCACCGATACCCGCGAAACCGCGAAAAACGCCCTGTTCGTCGCATTCTCAGGCGAAACGTTCGACGCGCACGACTACCTCGCGCAGGCGGTCGCGAACGGCGCGTCGCTCCTCTGCGTCGAGGAATCGAAACTCGAAAAACTCCCGCCCGGCGTGCCCGCGATCGCCGTCCCCTCGACCGTGACCGCGTTCCAGCGCATCGCCCGGTTCCACCGCATGCGCTTCCCGAACCTGAAGGTCATCCTGCTGTCCGGGTCCTGCGGCAAGACCAGCACGAAGGAATCCCTGCGGGCGATCTTCGAGCACGCGACGGACTCCATCAGCGTGCTGGCGACCGAGGGCAACACGAACAACCAGATCGGGCTCCCGCAGAACCTGCTCCGCCTGAACGCCCGCACGCGCATCGCCATCCTCGAGGCCGGCACGAATCATCACGGCGAGCTCGAACCGCTGTCCTACTGCGCCATGCCCGACGTCGCGATCATCGTCTCCATCGCGAACTGCCACCTCGAATTCCTCGGCTCGCTCGAAGGCGTCGCGCAGGAGAAATCGAAGCTTTTCACTCACCTCAAACCGGGCGGGTTCGCGGTCATCCCCGCGCAGTGTCCGGGCCGGGACATCCTCGCACAAGCCGCCTCGAAGTTCCGCACAGGAACGTTCGGGTTCGCGGATTCGGACGCCGACCTCACGGCGGACTACCTCGGCGGCAACCTGCACGGTGCGAAGTTCCGCCTCACGCGGAAGACGACCGGGGAAACAGTCTCCGTCCAGTGGGGCATCCCGGGGCGGCACCAGGCCGGGAACGCCGCCGCGGCAGCGCTTGTCGCGCTCACGTTCGGCATCCCGTTCGAGACCATCGCCGAGGGGCTTTCCCGCACAAAGCTCCCCGGATTGCGCATGCGCGTGACCGAGCACGCCGGATCCACGTGGATCAACGACGCCTACAACGCGAATCCGGACAGCATGGCGGCCTCGCTGAACTGGCTCTCCGAATTCGCCGACCCGAAGAAGCTCGTGCTCATTCTCGGCGACATGGGCGAGCTCGGCGAACGCTGCGCCGAGGGGCACCGCTCCGTCTGCGCCCTCGCGAAACACCTCTTCCCCGGCGCCCGTGTGATCGTGGTCGGCCCGCATATGGCGGCCGCCGCGTCGGAAACCTCGCTGGACTGCACGGTGTATCCGTCCGCGCAGGACGCCTCAAATACCGCCATCCGGTTCGAACCGGGCAGCACGGTCTTCCTGAAGGCGTCCCGTTCGACGCACCTCGAGCTTATCGAGCCAGCCGGAGCGTAACGCCATGCAGCCGCTGCCGTTGTCGTCGTTCGCCGCTGCGCTGAAGCCGCTTCTGAGCGAACCGTTCATTCCCGCCCCGGACACGCTCGTTTCCGAGATCGCGAACAATTCATCGAAAGTCGCGCCCGGCACGCTGTTCGTTGCGATCCGGGGTGCGAAAGCCGACGGCCACGGATTTCTCCCCGACGCCGTGCAAAAAGGCGCGACCGCGCTCGTCGTCGCGGCGGACTACGACGGCCCCCTGCCCCCCGGACTTCCGGTCCTGCGCGTCTCCGATTCCTATTTCGCGTGGTCGGTCGTCTGCGAAACGTTCTTCCGGCGGCCATCGGACGCGTTTCGTGTGCACACCGTGACCGGGACCAACGGCAAGACTTCGACCGCGTATTTCATGCGGCATTTCCTGGACAAGGCCAGACCGGGCGCGAAAACCGCGCTCATTTCGACCGTCTGCTGCGACCTCGGCGCCGGGCCGGAGCCGTCCGAACACACCACGCCGGACGCCTTCACCCTGCAGGAGATGTTCGCCGCAATGAAGTCGAACGGCGTCACGGACGCGGTCATGGAGAGCTCCAGCCACGGACTGCACCAGCACCGCTCCGGCACGCTCAGATTCGCCTCGGCGGCGTTCACGAATCTCACGGGCGACCACCTGGACTACCACGGCAACATGGAAAACTACTACCTCGCGAAAAAGATCCTGTTCCGCGAGCTCCTCGCCGACGGCGCTCCGGCAGTCGTCAACACCGACGATCCGGCGGGCGCACGCCTCGTTTCCGAGCTGAAAGATGAGCGTCCAGGCCTCCGCATCCTGCCCGTCTCGTTCACGGGCCGCGCCGATGCGTTCTGCTCCCTGCGTTCTCTCCGCCTCAGCCCGGCGTTTTCCGACCTCGAATTCACGCTCGACGGGCACGCCGTTTCCCTGCGTCTGCCTCTGCCGGGCGCGTTCAATGCCGCGAACTACCTGACCGCGCTTTCCATGGCGTACGGCCTCGGGCTCCCGCTCGACGCTCTGCTGGAAGCGTCCGCCGCCATGCCGCACGTCCCCGGACGTCTTCAGGCGGTCCCGCTGGCGAACGGCGCGACGGGCTTCGTGGACTACGCCCATACGGACGACGCGCTGGAACGCGTTTTAGGCAGCCTGCGGGACGTTCTGCCGACAGGTGGACGCCTGATCGCGGTCTTCGGCTGCGGCGGCGACAGGGACCGCTCCAAACGCCCCAGAATGGGCGCGGCCGTCGCACGTTTCGCCGACTTGCCGATCCTGACCAGCGACAATCCGCGTTCCGAGGACCCGGCGGCCATCATCCGCGAGATCGAAACGGGCATTCCCGCCGGGACGCTTTACCTCGTGGAACCCGACCGCGCGAAGGCAATCGAACTCGCCATTAGCAAGGCGCATGCGGGCGACATCCTGCTGGTGGCGGGCAAGGGACATGAGACCACGCAGGAGATCAAAGGCGTGAAACACCCGTTCTCCGACCTGGAAATCCTGAACCGGTTCCGGGCGTGATTCCTGTATACACTTGAAATCGTACGCCCGCTGGTGTAAATTATTTGTTCGTTTCCTCAGAACTCCGCACCTGTACGCCCCCCTCATTATGAACATAGACAAACACGACAGGCGGCTCGTCCGCTATCTCATCGCATTCATGGCCGTCTGGCTGTTTTTGCTGACGGTCATCCCCTCCGTTTTCTACACGGTCCTCCCGCTCGACACGCTCGAAACGATCATGTGGAGCCACCCGTTCTCCATGGGCAACGCGAAGCATCCGCCGCTGGCGGCGTGGCTGGCGGGCATCTTCACGGTCGTGTTCGCGCACACGGATTTCGCGATGTACCTGCTGAGCCAGGTGATGCTGGTCGTCGGGTTCGTGTACGTGTACCGGCTGGGAAAGGAGTTTTTCAGCACGGAAAAGGCGGTTTTCTCGGTCATCCTGCTTTCCACCATCATCTTTTACACGTTCGACTCGGCCAAGTTCAACGTGAACCTGCCGCACATGGCGCTGTGGCCCATGATGACGTTCTACTGCTCCCGTGCGGTGAAATACGACCGCCTCGCGGACTGGCTTCTCTTCGGTGCCGTGTCCGGGCTTTCCGTGCTCAGCAAGTTCTTCGGATTCGCGCTCCTGCTCGCGCTATTCCTGTTCATCGTGACCGGACGCGACACGCGGAAGTATTTCCGGCGGCCGGGGCCGTACCTGGCGTTCGCCGTCTTTCTGCTCATCCTCTCGCCGTACCTCGTCTGGCTGGTCCGCAATGATTTCCCGCCGTTCACGTACCTCGCGGGCCGCGTGACCGAGGAGAAGCTCAATCCGGTCGTCAATTTCCTGAACATCCTGGGCGAATCGCTGTACCCGCTCGCGATGCCGCTGCTCCTGCTGTGGCTCACGATGGACCGGCCGATTCGCTCCCTGCTCGGGTTCCGCCCGAAAAAGGACCTGAGGCCGTCCGATCCCGTCGCGGCGCGGCTGGCCGTCTGCGTTCAGTTCACACCCATCGCTATGCTGACACTGATGGCGGGCACGGGCATGGTGATCGACTCCATGTGGGAATATCCGGTCTACTTCATCACCGGGTTCTTCCTGATGGCGTTCTGGAAGGACGAAATCAGCTCCCGCGAGTTCAAAAAGCTCTTTTACATGCTCATGATCCTGTTCGTTTCGGTCCAGGCGGTCGACCTGGGCTACTGGTTCACGAAGACGCGCAACCGCGGCCACTTCTGCGCGCGCGAGTTCGCGGCCAGGGCCGACGAATTCTACCGTGAACAGACCGGGCGCGACGTTCCGGTCGCGTTCGGCAGCATGTGGTACGCCGGATGCGTGATGCAGTATCTGCCGTACCACCCTTATGCGGGCTCCGCCGAAGACCCGTACGACGAGTTCAGGTTCCGCGACGTGCTGGACCACGAGGGCGCGCTCGGCGTCTTCCTCGACGACGAGGATGCCGCGCAGCTGGCAGGCACGCTCAAGCTCGACGAAAACGAGCTCAAAAAGAACGCGCACATGTTCACGTTCCCCTTCAAAGCCCCGTACGGCAAGCTCAAGGAACGCAATATCTTCCTTGTGGCGATCCCGCCCCGCAAAGGCGGACTTCAGCCGGAACAGCCCCTTGATTGAGCTCATCTTTCACTTAAGTCAGGTTCATATTGAGGTCAATCTCCCTCGCATGCCCTGAGCTCGCCCACGTATTTCGCGGACACCGTTTGAGCTCATTCGACCTCACAGGCGCTCCGTTTTCCAACATGTCTTTCAGCACGACCCGGCACGCCGATTCATTTTTGAGCTCACCGCATCCGTCGTTTTAGCTCAGTGCATCGACGTTGACGCCCACTCTTTTCACCTCATTCCTCCGCTCAAAAAGGCATTTTGCGAAAAAAACGGCGGATGCGCGGAAAAAACGCTTCCGTCCGGCATTTTTGCAACGCGCGAAAACCATTGAAAACACGCCTGATTTCCACCGAAAAAACGGCTTTTTTCAAGAAAAATCGACTTTTTTTACGGAAAATCGCATTTTTTTTCGATTTTCCGCTTGACAATGCTCAAAGGTGAGGCTATATTTCGCTAACCCTTAACCTGGAGGAGTGTCCATGAAA
>JAEEQO010000188.1 GCA_016285335.1 Victivallales bacterium
CCTCAGCCTCTGCCGCGACTGGCTCCTCATGGCGCTGATCGTCTACTCCTTCACCGCCGCCGTCATCGTCGCATACAACGCCTCGACGGACTTCGCAGACGCCGCCATCGCGGTCGTCGACGAGGACCAGTCCCAGCTCACCCAGCACGTCATCGATGCGTTCCAGCCTCCGCTCTTCCTCCCCGTCGAGCACATCCAGCGCGCCGACATCGACCGCACGATGGACGAGGGCAGATACACGTTCGTCGTCGTCTTCCCCGTCAACTTCGAGAAAGACGTGATGGCGAACATGTCGCCGGACGTCCAGGTCAATGTCGACGCCACGCGCATGTCGCAGGCGTTCACCGGCGCCGGATACATCCAGCAGATCATCACCAGCGAAGTGCAGAAGTTCGTGAAGGACAATTCGGGCGGCTCCGCCCTGCTCCCCGCGAACTTTGTTGTCCGCAACCGCTACAACCCGAACCTCTACAGCTCGTGGTTCATGTCGCTGATGCAGCTCGCAAACAACATCGCCATGCTCGCCATCATCCTCACGGGCTCGGCGCTTATCACGGAACGCGAGAAAGGCACGCTGGAGCACCTGCTCGTGATGCCCGTTACGCCGTTCCAGATCATGGCGTCGAAGATCTGGTCCATGATGGCGGTCGTCATGGTCGCCGCCCTCACCGGTCTCTTCCTGGTCGTCAGAATCCACCTCGGGGTCCCGCTCGCGGGCTCCTATGCGCTCTTCGCGTTCGGAATGGCGCTCTATCTCTTTGCGCTGACGTCCCTCGGCATCTTCCTCGCGTGCATGTCCCAGAACATGCCCCAGCTCGGCCTCCTGATCATCCTGGTCCTGATGCCGCTGCAGATGCTCTCCGGCAGTTCCACTCCGCAGGAAAGCATGCCCGTCTGGGTGCAGAAGGTCATGCAGTTTGCGCCGACCACCCACTTCGTGGACATCACGCAGGGCGTCCTGTTCCGCGGCGCGGGGCTCGAAGCCATGTGGAAGCCGTTCCTGAAGCTCTTCCTCATCGGCGTGGCGCTCTTCTCGATCTCGCTGAGCCGCTTCCGCAAGTCCGTCGCCTGACGGAAAATCGGCCTCAAAAGCAAATTCGGCCTCCGGTTCCGCCAGTCGGCGCCGGAGGTTTCTTTTTCCCGCGCCATCCCGTGCCGTGCGACCGCGAGCCGCGTGGAATCTCATTCTTTTTTCGAACGTTTTTCCGATTGGGGGCGGTCCCCGACTTGTAAAACGTGGAAATACGTTGTATATTCTGACTGCAAGGAATAACCCGCGATCAGAAAGGCTCGATCATGAAAAACGAAACAGACGATCCGACGAAACATGACGCTCCGGCGCAGGACGACATTTCCCGCGAACGCGAGCCGCGCGGCTTTCGAGTGAAACTGCTGCTCCTGATCTTTCTGCCGGTCCTGGTCCTTCTGGCGGCTTTCCCGGTTTTCTACTGGTACATGTACTGTTATACTATTCCCGCGGGGATGACGACGGCCGGCATTTCGGTCAAACGGTATTCGCCTCTGGGGGAATACATCGCCAACCTGCCATGGACTCGGAAACATCCGTGGATCAGCCCGTATCTGGGCTACCGGTATTACACTATCTCCGACGGCGCGAAGGAGCTTCGCGCGGACGCGTTCCTCGACCACCCCTTTGTCCGCAGCGTCAGGATCCCGGACAGCGTCACCACGATCTCGCCGAGGGCTTTTAAGAAGTGCCGGAATCTGCGGACGGTCGATCTGCCCCGTGGCCTCACGGCGATCCCGAGCTCGATGTTCAGCGAATGCACATCCCTGACGAATGTCCGGCTCCCGGACGGCCTGAAGACGATCGGCGACAGCGCGTTCATGAAGTGTTCCGCTCTGCGGGAGATCGCGATCCCGGACAGCGTGGAGGAGATCGGTAAATCCGCGTTCGAACGGTGTACGAACATGAGGTGCGACGCGCTCCCGTCCGGATTGAACAGCCTCGGCCCGAACGCGTTTTCGAAGTGCAAGGCGCTGACAAACGTCCGGCTCCCGGACGGCCTGAAGTCGATCCGCAAAGGCGTGTTCGGCGGCTGCTCCGGTCTGCGGGAGGTCGTGATCCCGGACGGCATCGTGAAGATCGGCGATTCCGCGTTCGCGGGCTGTTCGGCCCTGACGTTCGTCAGGATCCCCGGCAGCGTGAGGCGCATCTGGATCGGCGCGTTTTCCGGCTGCACCGCCCTGCGCGAAATCGACATTCCCGATGAAGTGGAGGTGATCCAGAGACACGCGTTCGACGGCTGCACCAGCCTGGAGGAGATACGGCTCCCGTCGGCCATGGGCAGGCCGATGACGAATCCGCCGCGGCGCGACGGGAAGCCCGTCCCGGTCCCGTACGACGAGGACGGCGATGAAAGCGAAATATGGGCGGAGGAGGACCTGACGGCGAAGGCGCGGTATCTCGGCGAGTGGATGTTCCGGGACTGCACCAGCCTGAAAAAGGTCGTGATCCCGGACGGCATCAGCAGCATTCACACAGGGGCGTTCTACGGCTGCGTCAACCTGTCCGACGTCAAAATCCCGGCAAGTGTGACCCGTTTCGGGGAACAGGCTTTCTTCGGCTGCCGCAATCTGCCGCCCGTCACCATCGGCGGCCGGGTCACGATGATCGGCGGAGGCGCGTTCGCGGGGACCGGATGCCGTCTTGCGGTCAGCGGCGGACACCGGATCGAGGACGGCGCACTCTATTCCTACCGTTCGCTCGTTTCCGCCGTGCGGGCCCCGGATGCGAATGAAGCCTGGGACTGCACGGTTTCCCGGAACACGGTGCAGATCTATCCGTACGCGTTCTACCTGTGCGCCGGACTGACCTCGATCCGTCTGCCGGAGGGAATGGAGTGGATCAAAAGAGAAGCATTTTCCGGCTGCACCGGCCTGAAGCGCGTCGAGCTGCCGGATTCGCTGGAAAAGATCGAAGACGGGGCGTTCTCCGGCTGCACTGCCCTGACGGAGCTGAAGATACCCCCGAACGTCATATGGGTCAACGGCCACGCATTTGCCCGCTGCACCGCCCTCACGAGTCTTGAGATCATGTCCGGCAACACGAGTTTCGGATCCTCGTTTCACGACTGTACCGCGCTGAAGGACGTCAGACTTCCCGCCGGGATGGAGAGGATCGCCTTCGGAATGTTCGAGAAATGCACGGAGCTGGAGGAGATCGTGATCCCGGAAGGCGTGACCTTGATCGACAGTTCGGCGTTTGCCGGCTGCAAAAAACTGAAACGGGTCGTCCTGCCGGACAGCTTGCAGACAATCAAATCCAACGCGTTCCGCAACTGCGTCTCGCTGGAAGAGATCAAGCTTCCGTCCGGCCTGCGTGTGATCGAATCCAACGCGTTCCGCGACTGTGTCTCGCTGGAAAAGATCGAACTTCCGTCCGGCCTGCGGATCGGAAGCGATGCGTTTCTCAATGTGCCCGGCGTGAAGGACCTCCCGAAGCCGCCGGACGCGGGGAATACCCCCGACGTTATTTACGATTGAGGGCGGACTGTCCCTGCCGTTCACCAAATATGTAGAAACGGGAACGTATAAACGGGAACGGCCGGCAAAGAAAAGAGGGAGATCAGTTCTTCTGCGGGAAGCCGGAGAACAGCACGCCGATGGTGCTGGCGGCGGCGGTCGTCTGCGGGGTCTTCGGCAGGCGCGCCATGGTGTTCGCGAACATGGCGGGGAGCTTCTTTTCGCCCATCGCGTGAAGCGTCCTGGCCGCGGAGACGAGCTCTTCCGCGACGGCGTTCGCGGTGGCGGTGATCTCGGTGTCCTCGGGGCGGAGCTGGTACGCCCGGTTGTAATTGCCGCGCAGGAATTCGAACGCGCAGAGGATCGTTTCCGGGGACCTGCCGTCGTCGCCGTAGAGTTCGGCGTAAGCGGCCTTGACCTGGTCGTCCGTGAACTTGTCCAGATCCGTGTCGTAGTTTGCGAAGACCGCATACACACGGTCCAGGAAGTCGATGCGCTTCTGCATCTCCGTGCACCACGTTTCGAGGCGGGGCGAACGGAGCTGCTCGGTCGTGAGGATCTGCCGGGCGAGGGAGAACCGCTGCGTGACGATGAGCTGATGCAGACGCTGGCGCACGGCGTTGATCTTCACTTCGTCGGAGGCGGCGAGCTCCTCCTCGCGGGTCTTGGCGAGCGCGTTGTAGTCCGCCTTGCTCTTCACGAGGTCGTGCTGGGCAGAGATCAGGTCGGAGTGATAGACCTCGCCTTCGCGGATCGCGGCCTCGATCTCGTCCTTGAGGCGCGGGACCGTCTTGGTCTTCAGGTTCGCGATCTCGTCGTTCAGCAGGCTGATCTGGTTTTCCAGGACCGCGGCGGCCTCGGCGGAAGCGGCCGTGCCGTCGGCGGCCTTCTCCCTGTCCGTGCGGAGGGACAGCAGATAGTTGATGTGGGAGAGCACATAGCGGCTGATGCGGTCGCTGCGGATGGCGTCCTTCTTGCCCGTGAATTCCTCGGTCAGCGCGGCGGCCTCGGCGTTCAGGCGCTCCATGGGGATGTCGGGATTGGCGGCGAGGCGTTCGAACGCGTCGACGTTGCCGAACATGGAGCGTTCGAGCGATTTGCGCTGGACGTCGAGGATGAAATACAGCACGACTGCGGCGATCAGCAGGAGCGGGAGCAGCACGAGCATCACGCGCGAAAACCACGACGGCCTGTCCGCGTCGGCTTTCTTCCGCCGGATGCGTTCCTGCTTGCGTTTGTTGTTCACGTATTCGGTCTGGATGCCGTAGTTCAGGCGGCGGATGGAGATCGTGTGGACGTCCGGCACGAGGTTGCGGTTCGGCGCGGTGATCTGGCGCAGCTTCCAGATCGCCTCCAGCAGCTCCTCCATGTCGGCGAAGCGCTTCGAAGGCTTCTTCGCCATCATCTTGCGGATGAGGGCGGACACGGTCGCCGGCAGCCCGGGGACGAAGTGCTCCGGCGGCTCCGGCTTCTGGTTGAAATGCTGGTTCGCGAGCGTGCTGATGGAGACCGCGCGGAAGGGCAGGGAGCCGGTGATCATCTGGTAGAGCGTCACGCCGAGGCTGTAGATGTCGCTGCGGGTGTCGAGCGGCTCGCCGGCGAACTGTTCCGGGCTCATGTAGGACGGGCTGCCGGAGATATCCATGTCCTCGGACCAGTCTTTCTGGTTCATGGCGAGGCCGAGGTCGGTCAGCTTGGCGATGCCGTCGTCGGTGAGCATGATGTTGTCGGGCTTCACGTCGCGGTGGATCAGGCGGCTTTCGTTCCAGGCGTAGTACAGCGCCTCGGCGACCTGCTGGACGATGTGGAGCGCCTCGTCGATGGGGATGCGCTTTTCGCGTTTGAGGCGCGACTTCAGCGTTTCGCCCTTGATGTAGGTCATCGCCATGTAGCTGTAGCCGTCGTCCTCGCCGACCGCGTAGGACTGCACGAGGTTCACGTGGCTGAGCTTGGCGGCAGCGCGGGCTTCGTTCAGGAACGTCGTCACGCCCTTCTCGGTCATGTTTTTGTGCGACAGCACCTTCAGCGCCACCTCGCGTTCCAGCGAAATTTGCTGCGCCAGGAACACTGTCCCCGCGGCCCCCGCACCGATCCGGCTCTGGATGATGAAGTCGCCGATGATGCAGCCGTTATCGAACCGCGTGGCGGGGATGGCGACCGTCTTGGCGCATGCCGGGCACACGATGCGGCCTCCGGCGTCGGATTCGTCGACGGAGATCTGAAAGTGGCAGAAGGGGCAGGCGAAGCGGAGCATGGTCGGGGGTCCGGGGTGGT
>JAEEQO010000189.1 GCA_016285335.1 Victivallales bacterium
GGCGACAGACGGAAGATACAGGTGGTCGTTGGGGTTCGCGGGGCCCATCTGGAGCATGTTGTGGTCCACGTAGGACACCGACAGCTCGGTTTTCACCTTGCCGGTCCCCATCGCCTCGAGTTCCAGATAAGCCATCGTCCCGGTGGCATCCTGCGTCAGTGTCTGGTCGATGCGGATGGCTGCGGGCTCGCCGGGGACGCCGCTGCCGGACACGAGATGGTTCGCTAAGATTTTCTGAATGACCGTACCTTTTGCCATTGCTTGTCTTCTCCGATTTCAGGTGTAAAAAAAGGGGGACGCACCTTGTTCGGGACGTCCCTGATCTCAGAACTCCGCACTGTCCGGCGGACCGGAGGCGGAGAGCCGAACCGCGCGCGGCGGCTTCGGGCTTACTCTTCGGGCTTGGTCTTGGGAAGAGCGCTGAGAACTTTCTGGCCTTCCTGCCAGCGGCCGTCCTGCTTGAGGATGTTGATGCGTTCGAAACGCTTCAGGACGTTTCTCTGTTTCCGGATGCGTCCGGCGGCCTTCAGACTGGGATGCTTGGACATTTCAAATCTCCATTATATCAGTTTGTTGATTGAGTATCGCAGAAAAAGTAACTAAATACTATACATCATTTTGTGGAAAATGCAAGCCGGAACCGGATTTTTTCCGGTTTTTTGTCCGCCACACGCGCAGTCTGGCGGTCAGACTTTACCGAAACGCTTCAGACCGGCGGCTATACCAGATAATAGGTCGTATAAGTCGCTTAAGACCTGTTTTCAGCTATGGCAAATTTTCGGAGAGGATCTTCGCGGCGAGGGCGACGAGTTCGGCGCAGGGGCGTTTCTGATAGTAAGCGGCGGTGCGGGCCTCGGAGACCGGGGAATCGGTCTGTTTCGGGGCGAGGCCGAGGAGTTCGCGGCAGATGATGGAGCCGGTTTCGTCGCGGAAAGCGTCGCAGAGGCCGCGGATGAACGCATAGTGCTTGTCCTTCGCGGCTTTGTCCGAGCCTTCGCCGGGTCCGCGGATCAGGTCGGCCGCCATGCACATGCCGGTGATCGCGCCGCAGACTTCGCGCTGTCGGGCGATGCCGCCGCCGAACCCGGAGGCGAGCTTAAGAGCGGTTTCGCGGTCGAGGCCGCAGCGGTCGGCGAACGCGCAGAGGACGGCCTGCGCGCAGTTCATGCCGGCGAGGAAATTGTTTTTCGCTTCTTCGGAATGGTCGTTCATGGGATGTTTCCGTTGAAAAAAAGGTTGAAATCAGTACGGCGCTTTGATCGCTTCAAAACTCAAGTCGTTGAGATCTTTGAGCATGACCGGCGAACTGAAGTCCTCCGCGACCGGGAGCGCGAAGAGCATGCCGTTCCTGGCGTACAGGATACGGTTGCGCGGGGCGTCGTAGTCGGCCCAGCGCCAGCCCGTGCCGTCGACTTTCAGCCGTCGTCCGGGATTGATGATGCGGTGGCGTTCCCAGTAGCAGCCGCGGCCGTTGCCGGGCATCCCGCTGACGAAGAGCTTCTGGAGCGCCCAGCCGAACGCAAGCTGTTTCTCGTAGACGACGGAGTTTTCCGCCTGATGCTTTGCGGTCCAGCCGTCGCGGAGGAGCCGGTGGCAGTAGACGCCGGGGCACTCGCCGCCGAAAGAGGTTTCGAACGGGAACTCCTGCGAGACGTCGAGGTCGAGGTTAAAGCGGGCGCGGCGCAGCGTGGCGATCCGGGATGCGGGCGCGTTGAGCCAGACTTTTTGGTTGTCCAGGAAGAGGCCGCCGCCGTTCCATGCCGTGCCGTTGAACCACAGGCCGAGCGCTTTCAGGTACGGCGCGCGGGAAATGGCGGTCCAGCTGGGCGAGGAGGCTTCCGGCGAGGCGGCGAATTTGTCGAGCTCGGCGGATTTCGTCTGATTAATCTCCTCCATCTGCCGCATGACTTTTTCATAGGATTCGTCCGAGAATCTGTTCCCCTCGCGCGGCCCGAACTTCTCCTCGCGGAATTGTTCGGCGAGCTGCTGAATGGTGTCCGGGCGGCGGAAGTCCGTGGCGAAGTAGATCATGAATTCGCCGTTCGGGGACAGATCGCTGCGGTATTCGTAGATGCGGCCCTTGAGCCACTGGCCCATGGTGAACGTGTCGGTTTCGAGGTCCCAGCCGAGGGTGCAGACCTGGCCGGAGGGGCCCCGCCGGAAGACGACCGCCTTCGGCGCTTCCCTTGCGAGAATGGCGTGGAGGCGCGGAAAGATCTTTTCCGGGCGTTGCTTGAATTTATGCTGGAACGGTTTCCGGAACGGTCTCTTTCTCGGTTTTGGCTGGTGCGGTCTCATAGGTGTTTCAAGTTGGGAACGGATGGCTGCCGTCGCCGGATCATTTCAGCGGATCGGCATCGGCCTCGGTCAGTTTGTTTTTGTTGACGTAAGCTCCGACCTTTTTGCCGATGAGGGAAATAACGGCGATCAGAGAAAGGGACAGAAGGAAATAAAGCAGCGTGGCAAACGCGATCGGGAAGAACGATTCGAAGGTGCGGGCGCGGATCCAGTCGACCGTTTTCGTGAGGTCCCACACGGAAATGTAGCCCACGACCGTCGTCAGTTCCACCAGACGGATGATCTCTTCGCGGAACGGCTTGGCGAGGTATGCGGCGGCCTGCGGGAGGATGATGCGGCGGAAGAACGTGGTGAAGCGCAGAGAGAGCGCCATGGCGGCGTCCAGCTGCACGCCGCCGATGTGGTCGAGCATGGTCATATAGAGGCGGCAGGAGGAGGCGGTGAAGCGCAGGATGAAGACGATGTATGCGGCGGTGATGGGGCGGAACCCGAATCTGCGGAGCACCACGTAGTACATGCCCATGAGGAGGATCAGGATGGGGATGTTGTAGAGGAGGGCGCATACGGCGTCTGCGGGGACCGAGATGCGTTTGCGTTTCGACTTGCGGAGCATGCAGAGCGGGATGCCCAGGATGGTCCCGAAGAAGACGGCGGAGGCCGTGATGAGGAGCGTCGTCTTGAATCCGCCGAGGATCTGGCGCATATGGTTGTCTTTCCAGAGAGCCCGGTGCATGCTGAACGCCTGTTCCTTCAGGAAGAACTTGATCTGCGGCATCAGCGCCATGTGGACCTGGCGTGCCTGCGTCTTGTCCGGCACTATGATGACGAGACCGCCGTGGTAGTGCGGTTCGGAATAGACGAGCTTGCCGGACGAGGTGTTTTTCGTATTGATCTCGGACGCGACGAAATCGACCTTGCCGTCCACCAGGGCACGTTCAACCTCATCGGGGGTCAGGCGGACGAATTCCACCAGATAGCCCATTGACCATGCCGCGCGCTCCGCCACCTCCAGTTCGTATCCGGCGAGCTGGCCGTTGCGGATGCAGGCGAACGGTTCGCGGTCGATCAGGACGCCCATGCGGAGGACGCCGTAGGGGGCGTCGTCAGGCGTGGCCGGCAGGACCGCCGAAGCGCTCGCCGGGGACATCCATTTGTTCTGGAGCGCCTTCAGCGTGCCGTTCTTTTTCATGGTGCGGATCTGTCTGGAAAAAGCCTCGGAGACTTCGCGTCTTCTCGCGGGGAAGAAGAACGCATAGTCGGTATGGGTCAGGTATTCGGGGATCTGGATGAACTGCGGATAAAGAGGAAGTATGCTTCGCGCACGCGGTTCGCCCGAGACGAACGCGTCGATCTTGCCGGCTCCGAGCAGGTAGTAAAGGTCCTGTTCCTGGCTGGCGTAGAAGGGGATGGCGTCCGGGATCTTCTCGTCGAGTTCCGCCGCTGCGAACGTGAAGGGGAGGACGCCGACGCGTTTTCCGGCGAGCTGGCCGAGGCGGGTGATGCCGAACACGTATTCGTCGTGCGGGATGTTGGTCACAAGCACGGCGCCGCCTTCGTAATATGTCTCGGAAAACTCGATGTTTTCGGTGTTGTTCATGTCGGGAGAAAGCATGCCGCCCGCGATGTCGACCTGGCCGGACCTGAGCATGTCCATCAGCATGTCGCGCCGGACGGGAATGATCTGGAGCTCCATGCCGAATTCGTGCGCGGCGCGGCGGATGATCTCGATCTCCAGGCCGAGCATGGTGCCGTCTCCGCCCATGAAGCAGAGCGGGGTGGCGCCGGGCGTGGTGGCATACCGGAGGGTGCCGTTGACCATCGGCGTGTCGTCCCGTTCGTACAGGGTGGCGAATTCCTGTTTTTCGGGTTCGGCGGAACACCATTTCGCAGTCAGTTCCGCGAGGTCGCCGGTTGTTTTGAGTTCGCCGAGGACGCGGTTGACCGCCCGGTAGAGCGGGGACCCCTGCGGCATCGCGAACGAATAGGATTCGCGGCGGATGACGGACGCGATCCGGAGTTCGGGATAGAGCGCGATGGAGGAGCGCGCCAGAGGCTCTTCCATGAGCAGGGAGTCGATCTTGTCGGAGATCAGCAGTGCGCATGCCGATTCGCGGCTGTCCGCGAGGATGAACTTGGTGTCGGGCAGCAGTTCCCGGCATTCCGCGGCGTACTTGGATCCGGTCAGGACGGCCGCATAACTGCCCGCGAGTTCCTGCGGCGTTTTGGCGGTCGAGGCGCCGTCGGCAGGCGGCCTGTAGAGTTTTTTCCGCGTCAGGATCCCTGCCGGGCAGTCGATGTAGTCGTCGGAGAAAAGGATATTGCGTTTTCCCACGGTCTTGTCCATGTTGGCTACGACGAGGTCGATGGAGCCGGTCTCGACGGCGGTGAAGAGGTCGAGGTAAGGCATCACGCGGATCTCCACGGCCATGTTGAACGCCGCGGCGAGACGGTAGATCAGTTCGACGTCGAATCCGGAGGGCGAGCCTGTGGAGTCGGTGAAGTTCATCGGTTCGTTGGCGTCTTCCGTGCCGACAATGAGCTTTCCGGCGGGAGTCAGGGGCGCCTGGATCTTCGGCATTTCGGGATCCTTCGACTTGACCCACCTGGCGTACATGTTGTCGTACAGGCCGGACGAGAAATACTCGCGGAGGAACGCGTTGACGCCCTGGAGCAGCTCCGGCTTGCCCGGCGCGACCGCGATCGCGACGTGTCCCTCGGCATAGGTGTCCGGCAGCAGCACGAACGTGTCGCGCATCCGCTGGGCGTAGTCCAGTCCGGGCCGGTCGAACGCGATGGCGTCGACAGCCCCGGTTTCAAGCGAGGGGTAAATATCGGAAATGTTTTCGTATTCGCGGAATTTTGCCCGGGGAAAGGACTTTTTCGCCTCGAGTCCGGAAGTCGTTTCTGAAACGATGCCGATCACGAATTCAGGCGCGTTGAGGTCGCGCGGATGGGAAATGTACTTCTGCTTTGCCTCTTCTTTCGTTTCCCCGCAGCAGCACAGCATGGCCGCGGCCAGGGCAAATAGCATGATGACGGATAGAAAACGGATCCGGCGCGGACGGTTTGCGGCGTTCCGATGTGTCTCGTGTCGTTTCATGAAGCCTCAGTCAGATTGAAAAAGCGGTTGCGGATCGGGTGTCCTCCCGTGGCCCCGGAATAGTCGCCGGGGCGGGGAGTCCTCCCATTTCCGTCTGTCCCGATAGAAAACAGCCCAGGGAAGTGCAGGTTCTACATAATTTAGCATGGATTTCGGATTTTACAAATTAATATTGAAATAAAAAAACGCCGTTTTGGCGGCGGCGGGACGCGTTTTCCCTTTTTTTTGCTTTCGCGCGTGAAAAAGCGGAAAAACGATTTGATTCCGTGCTTTGCGATGCTATATTAATAGG
>JAEEQO010000190.1 GCA_016285335.1 Victivallales bacterium
GACGCAGGACGAAGCTGAACTGGTGTCCAATTTAATTAAAGAGCTGGACATCCCGCAAGACGGCAAGTCCGGCTTGAAACTGGCATTCAACGCCGGGAAAACACAGACTGTGCACGACTTCACCATGGCAATCCGTAGGATCGCGGCACGAATTAAAAACATGGATGCCCGCCGTTCTCTGCTGGAAGTCCTCTGCGCACTAGCCATCGTGGATCATTCACTCACGCAGGATGAACGCATTCTGCTGACAATAGCGGAATCAGAGTTGAATCTGCTTGGTTTCCTGCAGCATTTCTTTGCGGGTAGTTCGTCCGAATTTTCCGGAAACGCCGAATACGCGTCTTCGTCCGGACGTGATTCAGACAATGCAGGCGGGCGGAGCCGCTTCACTGATGACGTCGTGGCGGACGGCATGACGCTGGACCAGTGCTATGCAACGCTCGGCTGCACGAAAGATGTGTCAAACGAGGAACTCAAACGCTGCTGGCGGGCCAAAGCGAAGGAATTTCATCCGGATAAGGTTGCGGCAAAAGGCCTGTCTGCCGCCTTCATCGAACATGCAAAAGTGCAGATGCAGAAAATCAACAACGCGTACGAGGCGATTTGCAAGTCGCGCGGAATCCATTCGTGAGTTGGATTTCGGACTCCGAATGCCCTATGTTTTGAAGTCAGACAGCTTTTCGCAGGGGGCTTTCTCCCTTTCTCCATTTTCTCCGTGAGCTCACTTCACCTCATAAGGAGGTCACGGAGATTATGCGCCGAAAAGCATAAGGGCGCATTATTCACTCAAAACCCATGACCTCCAAATGAAGAGGACTTTGTTTCGTGGAGGGTACGAAATCGAATCAGCGCGGCCCCTATTTCTGAGCTCATAATCGCTGGAAACCGCTCTTTAACGGGTCCACAGAAACGCACGCCTTACTCCTTGTCACTTCTGACTATTTTCTGGGATCGCGCCAAAAAGGCTGTCTTGACGTTTATGCACGCGCGTATTCAGCGCGAACTATCGTCTTACATGCAAGTCAATTATTCAACTATTCTTGAGCGGGAATAAAAGAATAGTCAGGAGAAATCTTCCGATTTTCTTGTCATATTTCGCTTGACATTTCCAAAGATGCCACCATTTTGACATTCATGCACAGGAACGTTCATTTTTTCAGGTAAGTCCTGAATTCCGGCAACATCTGTTTTACGATATCATCGGGGACACCGGCCTCCCTAGCAAAGTCGCCAAACGCCAGTGCCGCCTCGCATACCGTATTGATGATCTCCTGCGGCTTGGAAATGTCAAAGTGTTTCGCCACAGTTATGAGGTCCTCGGTGATGAAACCGTCGCGTTTCCCGTTGATGGACATCTGGTGCTGTCCCGTCCATTTCGAGCCGGGCTTATAGGCCCATGCCATATCATAGGCGGGCGCAAGATGCCAGACGCCATCCCTCGTCATGAGGAACGAGATGTTTTTGGTGTGGTCGTCGTGATTGCGGACAACCGCATTGAAAACCATTCGACGGAACAGCTGGGCTTTTTCGGAGGGAAGCAGTTTCAGCTTCTCCATCGTGTCGAAAGCCTGCTCATAGGAATTCGCCACGGGATTGTTGTAATCCATGTGCCGCATGGCGCAGAGGGTCTGGATATGAAGTTTTTCCCCATTCAGCCTGTCAAAACGCTTCGACATGAAGTGGGCGCAATCGTGGTCCTCCAGCAGACGGCATTCGCTCATCTGGATCCCCGCTGATTTCGCCATGAGGTAATAGGCATACTCGATACGACCGTAGGACTTCCCGTCTTTCCGCACATCGAATTTCAGCAGCCAGTAGTCGCATCCGGCTGGAGCATCGACCTGACCGGAATATACTTCGTTTGTCTCGGAATTCCACGCGATCACGGCTTTGGGACGCGCACCGCCTGCCGACGATCCGACTTGCAGGATATCGTGGAAGGTTGATTTCTTATCATCCAGAGAAACCTTGAACGATTCCCGTTTCCGCATGATCTCCGCGGCCAGTTGCGAAAGCGCGTTGACATTGAGTTTCTGCGATTTCCTCACCCGTGACAGCGCCGGCTTGAATTCCAATGCGCCCATGCCCCGTTTCCCGATGTAGCAGAGCTTTTCAACCGGATCGAACGAGTTTTCAGGACGCCCCTGCGTCCGCAGGAAGGCGTTGAGGACCGCATTGCCGAAATAATCCGGCAGCGAGTCGGCCAGCAGTCCGGGCAGCCCCTGGAACGTTTCCTCGGAAAGCCCCGGAAAACTGTAGATCTGCTGTCCGGAGATCGGCATCATCAATGGAGCGAGTTCCAGATTTTGCTTTTTGAACTTGTCGTCATATTCGAAAAAGGCGACATGAAGCGCCGAATCCCACCCGACTGCCCCGACGAGTGTATCCCAGATAAAAACATTTGCAAGTGTGGTTATGCTCATGATTTCTTCGTTGCTCTCCGGCGTTCCCTGCCATGAAGTTTTGCCAACTGGATCGGACTGATCGACGGCATGGGCAGAAACGCATCCAGCGAATCCAGTGCGTCAAGTGCGGTCAGAACGCGGATCAGGTTTGCCAGCGTGGAACCCTTGCCGTCTTCCAATCGTGCCACGGACGCCAAGCCGATCCCGGCGCGTTCCGCGACCTCTTTCTGGGAGAGATTCCGGTTCAGACGATGCCGTTTGACCCGTTCCCCGATTTCATGTAATGCCTGTTCCGTATTCATCGGAGCTCCTTTCGATGCCATACAATATAGCACGGAATCAAGAAGAAGTCAAGACAATAAATTAAAAATGATTGAAGATTGTTGATTAGAAGATGCAATACACTGTTTGTGACGTGTTGAGTTTTTTTGTTTTTTTGGCGTTTTCAAAAGGCTCAATTATATAAGAGAGTGACTTGACTTTTCCGGAAACCTGTGATAAAGTAGAGAAACTAAGCAGACTTATTCCGACACCACGGAGAAAATAACATGAAATACAAATCGGTCAGCACCATCGCCGCGATCCTCTGCGGTATCTTTGCATTGTTTACCGCGACTCCGGCGACATCCGCGGAGATCATCGAGCATCCATACTGGATGACGGCGGAAAATACGAAAGGCATCCCGGAAGTGATCCTGCAGGGGTATCTGTATCGGAAAAACAAAACAAGAAAGGCGCTCGAAAAACAGAACGGCCCCAGGAGCGAAGAAGAGGAACGGAGGATCAACGACGTGTGGAGCGGGAATCTGCTGGAGTTGTCGCAGTATCTGGCCGAACACCCGGAGGAACAGCGGAAACTGGCGGAACATTACAAGAAGATCAGGATCGACGAGATCGACTGGGGGAATCCGCCCGATCCGCCGTGGGTGAACGAGATCATTCGAAAAGAAATGGATCCGGCAAACCTGAAAGTGAACATCGAGCTCTATTACGACAGCCCGGAATGGACGAAAGGGGCAGCCGAAAGAAATGCGCTGGGAGTTTTCGGCAGAACTTTTTTCCCGGATCAGCCTGCTCCCGTCGAAGGTCCTGACTTTGGAATCGGCTTTGGCGGGGGTAACGGGAATCATCCGGCCGACCGTTTCGAGCTCCTGAAACTCATTGCGCAGGAAAAAGAGAATCCGCATCAGTTCGATGGTTTCTTCAACGCGAGAGACTGGGTGCGGTATTGGGAACAGCCGTACGGCGTCACCCGGAAGACCTGCGTGATCGACCGCGAATTCGAACGGAACGTCATGCTCGTTCTGTCCAGGACGGTCCCCATTGCGGAGCCTCAGAAACAATGGAACGCGCCTTTGCTGTCCAGATCCCTCCGGGATGACGATCATTATCAGTATTATCAATACACCTGGCTGAACCGCTGCAAACTCGGCGTACTGTCCATGCTCATCACCGTAATTGAGGATCATGCGACCGGACTGATCTATAAAAATGATCTGCCGCGCGATGATATGAGGGCCGCGCTCGACCTCTTCGCCTCGAAACTGCAATCGGGAAACGACGATATGGAAGCGGTCGCCCGTCTTCTCCGCATGATGCACTGGATGGCGCTGTGCGATATGCCCGGCGGAGCGGAATACGAAGCGATCGGGATGTGCCGCCGTGCATTGACGAAATGGGCAGGGATGAAGAACTGGTACTGGGAAAAATCGGAAGAACTCCTGCAGCATGACAAGAACAACAAGGATGCAGTGCTGATTCCGCATCCCGTCAAAAAGCTGGATTTCTGGCCGAAACGCGATTCCGTGCAGCCGGACGAACCCGAAGTCATCCTCCCGCTGGAAGGGACGCTTAACGCTTCGGGCAAGTTCGTTTTTATAGGCGACACGATCCGGTACGACGCACCCGGCGAACACCAGGCCAGGCCCCGTCTGACGTCACGATCGACGGCAAGCCGTGGAAGGACCTGAACCAGCCGTTCAAGCTCGATTTTACCCCGGATTTCGAGAATGTCATCATCGCGGACAGAGCGGGCGGGAACGGCGTTATGCTGAACAGAGGTTCGGAGCGGGCAGAGCTCACTCTCTTCATCGTCGATGCACATGCGCCCGCGCCATTTCCACGACCGAAGGAATGTCCAGGTCGATCCGCGAGTCCTTGAACACGCCCTCGGAAAAGGAGCAGAACCGGCAGGCGGCAGGACATGCGTGGCGTTCCACTCCGATCTGACCGAGCAGGAGGCTGGTGTCGTGGAAACGTTTGTGGGACAGCGCACTCGCTTCCCGGCGCATTGCTTCTGCTTCAGGCGAATCTTCCGGGATGGAAAGGAGTTCGATCAATTCGTTGCGGGTCATGGGGGTGTTTCTTTCGGGTATTGCTGGTTCGATTCATGGAAACGCGAATGAATGGTTTAAGAAATAAAATACCACACATTTCCCCAAAAAGCAAGGGAAACGCCTTGATTTCATGTGCTTTTTACTGGCTTATGTGGTATTCGGCTCGTTTTTGACAAATCCGCAAATGATAAAAGGGCCAAGTCCTTGAGGAGATGGCCCTTGAAGAATCATTTTTTTTCAGAACTTAGAAGCCGAAGGCTCCCTGCGGTCCAAAGCCGCCGAACCCTCCGAAGCCGCCCTGAGGCACGGGACCTTCGAAACTGCCGAAGCCGCCCTGCGGTCCAAAGCCGCCGAAACCACCCTGAGGAGCAGGTCCACCGAATCCGGCATCGAAGCCGCCACGGGGAGCAGCGCCGCGTTCGCGATTCTGGCGTCTGCCTTCGCGTCTGCCACGGGGCTGTCTGTCCTGAATCGCGGCTTTCGGAGTACCGAAGTCAGCCTGCGGAAGAGGAGCTACGCCGAGACCGAAGCCACCCTGCGGAGTAGGAGCGGGACCAACAGCGGGAGCACCAAAGCCTAACTGCGGAGCCTGAGCGATGCCGGGAGCACCGAACCTAGTGGAAGGAACAGGTGCTGCGCCAAACCCGATGCCAGTCTGCGGAGTCGGAGTGGGGCCAACAGCGGGAGCGTTGCCGAATCCGCCAAATCCGCCGAAATCACCGGTCGGAGCCGGAGCAGCGCCAGGTCCGAAACCTGCATGAGGACCAAACTGAGGCGCTGGTCCGGCAGCGGGTCCACCGAAACCGCCGAAACCGCCGAAGCCACCGAAATCACCGGTCGGAGCCGGAACAGCACCTAAGGCACCGAAGCCCGCCTGCGGCGCAGGAGTTGCACCGGGAGCACCAAAGCCTAACTGCGGAGCCGGAGCAATGCCGGGAGTACCGAA
>JAEEQO010000191.1 GCA_016285335.1 Victivallales bacterium
GGATTTTACAAATTAATATTGAAATAAAAAAACGCCGTTTTGGCGGCGGCGGGACGCGTTTCCCGTTTTTTTTGCTTTCGCGCGTGAAAAAGCGGAAAAACGATTTGATTCCGTGCTTTGCGATGCTATATTAATAGGATAACATTTTATGCGGACTGCCTCATGTTTATCCTCAACTGGTACGTTACAAAGAACTTTCTGGCGACTTTCGCCATGTCGATCGTGGTCCTGACTTTCGCCATGACCGGCGCGAACCTCATGCGCGTGATCGAATACATCAGCCAGGGGATCCCCCCGCTGATCGCCGGAAAATTCCTTCTGAAGGCGCTTCCCATGGCGCTCGCGTTTTCGATCCCGTGGGCGGCCCTCGTTTCCATCATGCTCGTGTTCGGGCGCATGTCGGCGGACAACGAGATCACCGCCATGCGTGCCTGCGGGATCTCCATCCTGCAGATCATCTCCCCGATCATCGTTTCCTCGTTCCTGCTGACGTGCATCTGCCTCTGGCTTCAGCTTCAGGTCGGGCCTCCGGCTCTGGGCGAGGCGCGCGACCTGGTGAAAAGCGCCGCCGCAAACACCCCGCTGGCATTTTTCACGCCGGGCATCCCCGTCCAGATCGGCGACCTCACGTTCTTCATTGACGCGAAGGATTCCACGGCCGGCGAGGACCAGATATTCGGCGTCCAGATTTACGTGCCGGACAGGGACGGCACCACAAAGCAGGACATCCTGGCCTCGCACGGCAAGCTTTCTGTCGATCCCGTCACGCAGGTCCTGACTGTGACCCTGTACGACGCTCTTCTGGAAAGCGTCGAAGGCTCCGGCAAGGACCGCCGCAAGGAGCATTCCTTCACCGAGTCCCTCGAACTGCAGGTGCCGTTCGGCGACCGCTACAACCAGAAGGATGTGTTCATCAAAGACAAATACCTGCCCTACAAAGGACTTTTCGCACGTCTCGCCATCTACCTGAAGCGCGGCAAGGATGCCGCCGGCGTCACCGCCACGGCGATCAACGTGGAGATCAACCAGCGCATCGCCCTGGCTCTGGCGCCCATCGCGTTCATGATGCTCGGGATGCCGCTGGCGATCCGCACCAGCCGCCGCGAGACGTCCATCGGCCTGTGTCTCAGCGTTGCTCTCGGCGCGCTTTACTACGGCGGCGTGCTCATCTCCGACGCACTCCGCAACAACACCCAGTTTTACCCTCAATATGTCGTCTGGATCCCGCCGTTCCTGTTCCAGCTCTTCGGCGTGATCTACCTCACGAAAATCGCAAGGAAGTGACCCTATGAAATCCCCTGAAATGTATCTCGAATGCGTCAGCTGCGGCAAGACCTACGACCCTTGGGACCTCCGCTATAAATGCGACTGCGGCGGCATCCTCGACGTGAAGCGCGACCTCTCCAGGATCGACGGCGAAGAGCTCCGCAAACTCTGGGATTCCCGCTGGGGACTCAAGCGCGGCGTCGAATCCTCCGGCGTCTGGCGCTACCGCGAGCTCATCCTGTCCGTGCCCGACGAAATGATCGTGACGCGTCAGGAAGGCAATACCCGCCTCTATCCCGCCGGCGCAGCCGGAAAATGGGCCGGCCTCTCCGACCTCTGGTTCAAGCACGAGGGCGAAAACCCGACCGGCAGCTTCAAGGACCGCGGCATGACCTGCGGCGCCAGCGCGGCGCGGCGTCTCGGCGCGAAGAGCGTCGCGTGCGCCAGCACCGGCAACACCAGTGCCAGCATGGCATCCTACGCCGCCGTCGCCGGAATGCGCGCCGTGATCTTCATCCCGGAGGGCAAGATCGCCTACGGCAAGCTCGCCCAGGCGCTCGCCTACAACGGACGCACGCTCCAGATCCAGGGCAATTTCGACGATGCCATGGCGCTCGTGCAGGACGTCTGCCGCGAGCTCAATATCTACCTGCTGAACTCCATCAACCCGTACCGCATCGAGGGCCAGAAGGCCATCTGCATCGAAACGCTCCAGCAGCTCGACTGGCAGGTGCCCGACTGGTTCGTGATCCCCGGCGGCAACCTCGGCAACAACAGCGCGCTCGGCAAGGCCCTGATGGAGCTTCACGAGCTCGGGATCATCAAGAAGGTCCCGCGCATCGCCGTCATCCAGGCCGAAGGCGCCAACCCGCTCTACACCATGTGGAAGAACCACACCGAGTTCAAGCCCGTCAAAAACCCGGAGACCATCGCCACCGCCATCAAGATCGGCAACCCCGTCTCCTGGCCGAAGAGCATGCGCGCGGTCACGTGGAGCAACGGCGTGGTCGAACAGGTCACCGAGCAGGAGATCATGGACGCCAAGGCGAAGCTCGACGCCGCCGGCATCGGCGCGGAACCCGCTTCCTGCTGCTCGCTCGCGGGCGCGAAGAAGCTCCGCGACAGCGGCGTGATCGGCCCGGACGAGAAGGTCGTCGGCATCCTGACCGGCAACATCCTGAAGGACCCGGACGCCGTCGTCGGCTATCATCAGGACACGCTCATGGACCACTACGGCATCCGCGGCACGTTCGCGAACAAGCCCGTCGTGATCCCGGCCACGCTCGACGCGGTCCGCAAGGCGCTCGGCGACTGACGCCGAATCCCAAATCGTTTTTCCCTGAAAACGAACAGGAGACCGTCCCGGCAAAGGGGCGGCCACCCCAAGGGGTGCTGTTACAGTGCCCGGCTCCGCTCGGGCACGTAGCCTGAGTAGAAAAAAGGAGCTTAACGATTAGGTTAAGCCTCCTTTCTCTTTCGGATGCGAAAAAAGCCGTGCAGCGTTTTTGAACGTTGCACGGCCGGGAGGGCAAGCCCTCCACTGAAATAGTGCCGGGCTTGCGCTCCGGCACAGGAGATCACTTTAAGGGCTCGGTGATGGCTTCCTTGGTCTGCTTCACTTCCTTGATCGTGCCGTCTTCGTTGAAGAAGAGCTCGTCGACGCAGACGGAACGGCGGAGGCTCTGGCCTCTCTGACCGTCGCGGTCAAGCTTGCCGTTGTGGTAGAAGAGGTAGGTGTGGCCCTTGTAGTCGACCACGCCGGGGTGAATGGTGAAGCTGTTCTCGGCGGCGCCGGTGACCTGGCCGCGGAACGTCCACGGACCGCGCGGATTTTCGGCGGTGGAGTAGTTGATGCACTCGCCGCCGCGTCCGCCGGAACCGGCGTAGATGTTGTAATAGAGGCCGTTGCGCTTGTAGAGCCACGGACCTTCGATGTAGCGCTGGAGCTTCAGGTCGGTGATCTCGCCGTCGATTTCGGTCATGCTGTCTTTCAGCTTCGCGATGTAGGAATTCTGTCCCCACGCGAGCCAGGCGGTGCCGTCATCGTCGATGAGCACGGTCGGGTCGATGTCATTCCAGCCGCGGCCGGGGGTGTCGCTGTCAACGACCAGCGCTTTCGGATGCGGCACGAACGGGCCGACCGGGGTGTCGCCGATCGCGACGCCGATGCACTGTCCGCCCTTCGGCGTATTGTAGGTCACGTACCAGTAGAACTTATCACCCTTCTGGATGCACTGTGCCGCCCAGGCGATGCCCTTCTTGCCGTCCGGGAAGTCTTCGGGGCGGAGCTTCACGCCGTGGCTGCGCCAGTGGACCATGTCGGTCGTGGAGTAGACGCGCCAGTCGGCGATATTGTAGTTGCCGGGCAGGCCGATGTTCTCGCCGTCCTTGTAGATGTCTTCACCGGTGTAGACGTACAGACGGTCGCCGACCACCAGCGGGGCCGGGTCGCAGGTCCACGCGTCCGTGAAGATCGGGTTTCCGCTGGGCTCCAGGTCGACGCCTTCGTAGACGACATCCTTGGAGGAGTTGCAGGCCGCGAGCGAGAGAACCGCGAGGCAGCCGAGGAGCAGGTGTTTGGATTTCATAAGTTCACCTTTGTTGTGGGTTTTATGGATGGGAATCCGGGTTGATGGAAACGACGTTGTTTTGAGGCGGATTCGAGGTGGAGGGAATCCGTTTCACCCATAATGTAACGTGCGGAAATACGTTTTTCAAGCAAAAATAAGGCGCGGAAACGCCAGTTTTTCCCGTTATCACGTTTTTCGGGCGTTACATAACGTATAAAAATGACTGACATGGCGTCGCGCGGCAGCCTGAACGCGGGCATACAAAAAGCCGTACACCATGCTTGATGATGTACGGCAGGAGGACATGTCCTCCACTGGATAGTGCCGGGCTACGCTCCGGCACCGGCCCTTATTTTATTTAAGGGGTTCCTTGATGGCGTCCTTGGTCTGGACCACAGCCTTGATCGTGCCGTCTTCGTTGAAGAAGAGCTCGTCGACGCAGACGGAGCGGCGGAGGCTCTGTCCGGTCTGGCCGTCGCGGTCAAGTTTGCCGTTGTGGTAGAAGAGATAGGTGTGGCCCTTGAAATCGACTACGCCGGGGTGGATGGTGAAGCTGTTCTCGGCGGAGCCGGTCACCTGGCCGCGGAAGGTCCACGGACCGGTGATCTTTTCAGCCGTAGAATAGTTGATGGTTTCGCCGAAGCCGCCAAAGCCGCCCATGCCGCCGGCAGGAGCACCGCCCTGGCCGCCAGGACCGCCGGCAGGAGCGCCGCCAGCGGGAGCACCGCCGCCGAATCCGCCGAAGCCGCCGAAGCCGCCGAACCCGCCGCCCTGGTCACCGCCGCCGGCGCTGCCCTGGCGTCCCATGTCGGAGAGGGTGATGTCGCCCGCGTCGACAAGGGCGCTGTCGTCGGCGTTCTGGCCGGCGGTCGTGGACGGGATCGTGCCGTCGAGCTGGCCGCGGATGCTCTCGCTGCGCAGGGTGCAGAAGGTGCGCAGCGTCTGCACGCCGGTCTCGAAGTCTTCATAGCTGCAGAAGGCCGTGGGGTCCTTCTCGACATAGGAGCGGATCAGTCCGTAGGCCTCGTCGATGATCCCCTCGATGTCGACGGTGTCGAGGAACTCGGCGAAATACTCGTGGTACAGCTCCGTGTATTCCTCGCTGGAGGCGATCCAGCCCCACATCGGGCGGTCGGAGCCGTCGGAGGCCGACATCGGCGTGTCGATGGGATCGTTGACGGTGTTGGTGGCGTCGGAGCTCTGGAAGGTGCCAAAGGCGAGGTTGTAGTCCCAGGGGATCATCGAGAGCTTGCCGCCGCTCTCGTGCAGGTAGTAGTTGTGCACGATCGAGCCGGTGTAGCTGTCGCCGTTGCAGACGTAGTTGTGCACGACGAAATAGCGGATGACCTCGTCCACGTCCACGACGCTTTCAATGTCTTCGTTGGCGTTCAGCTTCCGCAGCGCCTCAATGAGCCGCTTCTGGTCCGCCTTCGTCACATCCGTCTTCGCGTTGCCGAAGATGTTGCTGTAGCTGTCCGGATCGTCGTCGCTGTACTGGAGCTTCACATCGCTCGAGCCCATGCCGCCGAAGATGCCGCCGAAGTCAAAGCCGCCGCGTCTGCCCTCTCCGCCGCCCGGCTGTGCTCCGTCGCCGGACGTTTGCGACGGGTCGAAGCCCTCCGGCATGCTCCCGCCGCCAAACTGCGACGGGTCGAAGCCCTCCGGCATGCTCCCGCCGC
>JAEEQO010000192.1 GCA_016285335.1 Victivallales bacterium
TCGAGCGATTTGCGCTGTACGTCGAGGATGAAATACAGCACGACTGCGGCGATCAGCAGGAGCGGGAGCAGCACGAGCATCACGCGCGAAAACCACGACGGCCTGTCCGCGTCGGCTTTCTTCCGCCGGATGCGGTCCTGCTTGCGTTTGTTGTTCACGTATTCGGTCTGGATACCGTAGTTCAGGCGGCGGATGGAGATCGTGTGGACGTCCGGCACGAGGTTGCGGTTCGGCGCGGTGATCTGGCGAAGTTTCCAGATCGCCTCCAGCAGCTCCTCCATGTCGGCGAAGCGCTTTGATGGCTTCTTCGCCATCATCTTGCGGATGAGGGCGGAAACGGTCGCCGGCAATCCCGGCACGAAGTGTTCCGGCGGCTCCGGCTTCTGGTTGAAATGCTGGTTCGCGAGCGTGCTGATGGAGACCGCGCGGAAGGGCAGGGAGCCGGTGATCATCTGGTAGAGCGTCACGCCGAGGCTGTAGATGTCGCTGCGGGTGTCGAGCGGCTCGCCGGCGAACTGTTCCGGGCTCATGTAAGACGGGCTGCCGGAGATGTCCATGTCCTCGGACCAGTCTTTCTGGTTTATGGCGAGGCCGAGGTCGGTCAGCTTGGCGATGCCGTCGTCGGTGAGCATGATGTTGTCCGGCTTCACGTCGCGGTGGATCAGGCGGCTTTCGTTCCAGGCGTAGTAAAGCGCCTCGGCGACCTGCTGGACGATGTGAAGCGCTTCGTCGATCGGGATGCGCTTTTCGCGTTTGAGGCGCGACTTCAGCGTTTCGCCCTTGATATAGGTCATCGCCATGTAGCTGTAGCCGTCGTCCTCGCCGACCGCGTAGGACTGCACCAGGTTCACATGGCTGAGCTTGGCGGCTGCGCGAGCCTCGTTCAGGAACGTCGTCACGCCCTTCTCGGTCATGTTCTTGTGAGACAGCACCTTCAGCGCTACCTCGCGTTCCAGCGAGATCTGCTGCGCCAGGAACACGGTCCCCGCGGCCCCCGCGCCGATCCGGCTCTGGATGATGAAATCGCCGATGATGCAGCCGTTGTCGAACCGCGTGGCGGGGATCGCCACCGTCTTGGCGCATGCCGGGCACACGATGCGGCCTCCGGCGTCGGATTCGTCGACGGAGATCTGAAAGTGGCAGAAGGGGCAGGCGAAGCGGAGCATGGTCGGGGTTCCGGGGTGGTCGTGAAAACGGGTAAAAAATAATATAGCATCCCCGCGGACGATTTCAAACGGGATTCGGACTTTTATTCTTTAATTTATGAAGTGCACGAAAATATTATTGCGGACGTTTCGCCAGTGCGGCGTCGGCGGTGTGCAGGCCGTCCACGGCAGCGGAGACGATTCCGCCCGCGAATCCCGCGCCTTCGCCGCAGAAATAGAGGCCGTCCACGCTCGACTTGTACGTCACGCGGTCGCGGTCGAACCGGACCGGGCTGGACACGTGCGTCTCGCCGCCGATCATCACGCCGTTTGCCAGGAATCCCGGCATGATCCTGTCGAAGTGCACGAGCGCGCGGCGGAGCGAAGCCGTGACGGGCGCGGGCATGAGTTCATCGAGACGGGCGGGCGCAAGCCCGAAATGGTAGGACGTTTCAGCAGGGAGACGTCCGGTTTTTCCGTTCAGGAAATCGCGCGCGGTCTGGGCAGGGGCTGTGCATCCGCCGCCGCCCGCCTGCGCGAGGCTGACTTCGAGGCGGTCGAGGAAGCCGAATGCGTCGCCGGGCGTGGAAAACGTGCCGGCGGGGATCGTGGTGATGAGCGCGGCGTTTGCAAACTTGCCGTCGCGGGCGGCGTTGCTCATGCCGTTGGTCGAAAGATGATCGGCGTCCGTCACCGCCGCGATGATCTCGCCGCCCGGGCACATGCAGAAACTCGCCGCGCCGTCGATGCGCCCGTCCTGCGTGGGGCGGCTCACGATCTGGTACGGGGCCGCGCCGACGGAATCCGGCGGGACCGCCATGCCGTACTGCGCGGCGTTGATGAACGCCTGCGGATGCTCGATGCGGATGCCGACCTGGAAGCCCTTCATGGACGAGGCGACGCGACCGAACAGCGTGCGCGTGAACGCGCGGGCGCTGTGCCCGGCCGCCGTGATTACCACGTCCGATTCGAGCGTGTCGCCGTTTGCCAGCTTCACGCCGCGGCATCTGCCGTCGCGGATCAGGAGCTCGTCCACGCGCGAGTCCCAGCGGAACGTTCCGCCGAGCTGCCTGATCTTTTCGCGGAGAGCGGCGATGATTCCCGGCAGACGGTCGGACCCGAGGTGCGGATGGCTGAAATACGTGATCGACGGGTCCGCGCCGCATTCGACCAGAGTTTCGAGCACGAACATCACGGCGGGCTCGTGGATGCGCGTGAAAAGTTTGCCGTCGGACCAGGTCCCCGCGCCGCCTTCGCCGTACAGGTAATTGCTTTCGGGATCGGGTACGCGCGAGGCGCGAAACGCCTCGATGTCGCGTCTGCGGCGGTCCACGTCGCGGCCGCGTTCCAGCACGACCGGCGCGCATCCGGCACGCGCCAGCACGAGCGCGGCGAAAAGCCCGGCGGGGCCCGCTCCGACCACAAGCGGATTCCTTAGAGAGGTCTTCCCCTCGAACGGACGGTAGATTTCGCGCGGGACATACGGCTTCACGTTCGGTCCGTCGACCGGACACACGCCTTCCGCCAGGTCCGCATCCACGCGGTACAGCAGCGCCACGGCGGGTTTCTTCCGTGCGTCGATGCTTTTCCGCACGATGCGGTAACCGCGCACATCCTCCGTGCGGACGCGTGCGGCGCGGGCGATGAGCGGCGCGAGTTCGCGGTCGATGCCGGGTCCGGCTTTTGCGGCGGGGACCGGAGGCAGATCTATTGTAATGGTCATGGGCGGAAGAAATGAGTTGGAGGCGGGCGGGCGGACGCCCTGTTGATCATATTCAGGTTACCTCTAAAAATTTGTTTTCGGCGGCTTTTCGCGTCTGGTCAAAGCCCAATTAGTAAGATTTTCGGTGGTTACCTTCAGGTAGCCACGCTCAAATCTTCCTGCATTGTCTTGTTTGCCCATACGCTGAAAATCCCATCCGATCGAATTTTTAGAGATACCCTTCAGTCAGATAATTTACAGCGCATTTTTCCAAAAATCAACTGAACGCGCTTGAAAAACCGGAAAACAAAGCGATATTAGTATAAAACGATATCCGCGGCGTTCGACCTTTCCTGTGCCGCACCAACCTCTTATTGATGGAGCCCGATCCCTATGAAACCGCTTTCTTTCGCCGCTGCGATCTGCCTGGCGGCTTTCCCGGCCTTGTTTGCGCTTGCGGACGATGAACCCGCCCGCACGATCCCCGAGCTCACCCTGAAAGAACGCGTCGAAGACCTGCTGGAGGCGATCGAGGACGAAGCGCCGGAGATCTACCGCCGGATGAACGAGCTTCCGCGCGAGGAAGCGCTCGCGCGCGTTATGCGTGCTCTGGACAGCGGCGTGATCCCGGCGTCCGCCGCGGCATCCGGTGCGCCTGGACGGCAGGTCCAGCCGCAAGAGAGCGATTCCCGCCAATATCCGGTGTTCGGGCTCACGGACCGCTTGTTCCCGTATCTCCGCTTCGATGTCCTGACGCGGGCACACGCGGAAAAAGCCGCGAAGGACATGAAAGACCTGACACGGGAAAAAGTCCCCGCCGGCCTGGTTTTTGATTTGCGTGAAACGCGTGGCGGCGAGGTCGAATCCGTGGACATGCTGTCGGAAGCCGTCTGCAAGCTTAACTGTCCGGTCATGGTGCTGGTCTCCGGCAGGACGAAAGGCGCGGGCGAACTTCTGGCGGCGGTCCTGCGGCGCGACTGCGGAGCCGTCCTGATCGGGACGGAGACAGCAGGTTCCATCTTCCCCGTCAAACGCATCACGGTGAACGACGTCGGCTGGTTCGTGCCCATTCCTCCGGCGGGTTTTTCCGGGATCTCCCCGTATGCCCTGAAGCCCGATCTGGAGAAGGATTCCGATGCGCGCCTGAGCTATGACGAACTGAAGGAAAATCCGAATAAGATCGACGGCGATCCCGTGCTGCGTCTGGCCTCCGACCTGCTGACTGTGAAGGCCGCGGTCAAGCCTGCGGAGCAGCCCCCGGCGCAGTGACCGCCGGAGTCTCCGGTTCGGCAGCGGGCGCGGCTTCTGTTTTTACCTCATTTGAGGGCGCGGCGGCGTCCGTTCTCTGCACGGATTCCGCGGGCGGTTTCGCTTTGTCCGTCTCTTCTTCCGGCGGCGGATCGCAGCCTTTCAGGATGAACGAGATGATGCCCACGATGATGACGACGGGCAGGACGAAATGCACCAGCAGGGCGTGGAAACTTTCGGCGTTGCGCCATTCTTTCAGCATCTCCGGGTGCGCGGCCAGAAACGTCTCATGATATTTCATCAGGTCGGCGAGCCCGGCCTCGCGGAACGGTTCCAGGGCGGGATCGCGGTCCGCGGCGGCCCCGACCATGCGGCGCCCGGCCTCAGCGTTTTCCGGCTTTTCGGAGTGTTCCAGCACCTTGCCGAGGATCATCAGGTGGACGGGATACTTCAGGAACCGCGGATGGAACGGCTCCGGCATGCGGAGTTCCACGTATTCGAGCAGAGGCTTGATCTTGTCGAGCTTGACGCAGCCGTTCAGAAAACGCGAGAAGTTGAGCGACTGGCTGCGGCGGACGATCAGTCCGAAGATGCCGACCAGAAGGATATATCCGGCGGCGGCGAGTCCGAAATACTGCAGCCGGTCCTGCGCGGCCGGGGTGTTGTGAAGCGCCTTGTTGAGGGCGAAAGCGGTCACGGCGGCCAGATAGACCGCACCGATCGCGAGCGAGACGGCGAGCTTGTGCGAACACCGGTAGCGGAATCGTTTCAGTTCGTCGCGTGTGAAAAGGGGCGTGTTTTCTGCCATGGTCGGGAAGTCTTCTGTTGCGGCATGGTTTGCGGATGCGGCGTCACTTCCCGCCGTACTTGACGCCGGAGAGCTCTTCAAGTCCCTTCCGGACTTCCTCAACGAGCTCCGGCGGGATCTCGTTGAGCGTGCCGGGCGTCAGATAACGCACCTGGATGTCCTGGATCTTCGCGAGGCGTTCTTCGGACATGGGACGGTCTTTCAGGAGCAGACAGTGCAGGACCTCGTCGTCTTTGAGTCCGTTTTCCTCCACGATGGCATTCGTCATCTTACGAACCTGTTCTTCCGTGTAGCGTTCCCGTCCGAGGCGGAGGAAGAGCGCGAACGCCTGTTTCTGCTTCGCCGCGGAGATGACCTTGCCCCGCTTGCGGAGGTCGGCCTCGAACCGGGCTCCCATCTCCTGCGCCGTGTGGACCAGAATCTCCCGGCGGAGCGCTACGGCGACCTGATCGACCAGCTCCTCATGGTCGTCCGTGACCACGATCCCGGCGGCAAGCCCCTTGAACTCGGGATGGCGTTTCGTCCACCACGCGTAGAAATCGGCGTAGACCGGCTCCATGGCGCGGAGAAATGTCTCGGATTCGAGTACGGCGGCAAGGCCGGCGGCGGTC
>JAEEQO010000193.1 GCA_016285335.1 Victivallales bacterium
CGCGACACGTACGGCCGGGAATCCAGCCCGGTCGGCCGCATCGTCGCCGTCACCGGCCGCAACCGCAAATTCGTCGTGGGGCAGCTCGAAACCCTGCACGAGATACGCCCGCTGGACAAGCATCTGCCGGAGACCATCCGCGTGAACTCCGCCCCCCGCAACGCGAAGAAGGGCGACTGGGTGCAGGTGCGTCTGCTCGACGGCGGCTCCAACCATACGGAACAGCTTCGCGGACACGTGGAGCGTTCGCTGGGCGCCGTCGGCGACGTGGTGCACGACCTGGACGCCATCGTGTCCGAGTTCGGCCTGCCCGCGCCTTACACGCCGGAGGACGAGGCCGCCGCGCTGAAGATCACGCCGCTGGAGATCGAACGCGAGGACCTTTCCGCCCTCTACACGCTCACGATCGACCCTGCCGACGCGCACGATTTCGACGACGCCATTTCCATTCAGCCCGGTGCCAAAGCGGGCGAGATCACGCTCGGCGTCCACATCGCGGACGTCGCCGTCTGGATCCGCCCCGGCTCCAAGTTCGACAAGGCCGCCGCGTACCGTTCGTTCTCCTCGTACCTGCCCGGCAGGTTCCTGCCGATGCTTCCGAAACCGCTCACCGCGAAGATCAGCCTGCGCGAGAAGGTGCTTTCGCCCGCCCACAGCGTGATCTTCACCGTGCGCCTCCGCGACGGAAAGATCCTCTCCTCGCGCCGGGTGCACTCGCTGGTGAAGGTGAACCGCCGCCTTGACTACGACACGGTCCAGGCGTTCCTGGACGCCCCGGAGAAGCGTCCGAAGGGCTGGAACAGGCAGGACATGGAGAACGTGCTGCTCCTGCACAAGCTCGTGAAGAAAATGCGCGGCTGGCGTGCGAAACACGAGCAGTTCCTGTGGATCGACGTGCCGGAGATCCGCGTGCTCTGCGACGAGACCACGCACGAGGTGAAGGGCCTCCTGCGCCGCATCCCGTGCGCCGCGGACGGCATCGTGGAGGAGTGCATGCTCGCCGCAAACTCGGCAGTCGCGAACGAGCTGATCGAACGCGGCGTGGGCGGACTCTTCCGCGTCCACCCGGAACCCGATCCCGAAAAGCTCGGCGAGTTCGAGGCGTTCGTCTCCGAGGCGTTCGGCATCTCCGCAGGCGACCTCTCGTCCGGTCGCGTCGCCTGCATGAACTTCCTCGAAAAGCTCCCGGACGACCACCGCCGCCCGGTGATCCTGTCGCGGTTCCTGCGGGCTATGGCGCGCGCTTCCTACAAAGAGGTCCCCGAGCTGCATTTCGGCCTCGGCAAGACGCGCTATTCTCACTTCACGAGCCCGATCCGGCGTTACCCGGACCTGGCGCTCCATCAGCAGCTCCTCGCCCTCGACCTGAACAAACGCCTCCGTTCCAAGCGCATGCTCGCGGAGATCGCCGTGCTGTGCTCGAAGAAGGAGGAGCGCAACGACAATGCGTTCTACGCCGCGAACGACCGCCTGAAGCTGCATTTCCTGAAGAACTGCGGCGCCCTCGAAAACACCACCATGTACGAGGCGATCATCCAGAAAGTCACGTCGTCCGGCCTCATGTGCGAGATCCCCGAGCTCGGCATGCTCGGCTTCGTCCCGTCCTCCCGGTTCCGCACCCGCGTGACCCGCCGCAACGCCGGACGGTATTCCGCCCGGATGGAACGCGGCCACACCGGTTACCGCCCCGGCGACTTCATCTACATCGCGCCGGACACCATCGACCTGGTCCGCGGCCAGGCGCAGTTCCGTCCGGTCATCTAACCGCCATTCAGAAAGAGACGCCCTGATATGAAACTCAACCTCAAATTGCTTCCGGCGGCCGCGCTTGGCATGGCCCTGCTGGCTTCCTGCTCCACCACGGCGTTCGAGGTGCCGGAGATCGGCACCCGGTTCGAGGACCACAAAGAACGCCTGACCTACGACACTGTCCTGAATATGTACGTGATCCCGCTCGCCGACTACGAGACGCTTGAATACGAGAGATTCGACATCGTCATCCCGAAGGACGACGTGGTCAAGTATTATGCCCCGGCGCTTTCCAATTCCTCCAACCACGCCGAGCTCTACGTGCGGAACCTGCCGCCGGAAACCGATTTCTTCGGCCGCGCCGTCTACTCCAAGGTGCTGGAGCAATGGAAGAGCCTCGCCGACATCGAACAGTTCTGCAAGGACAAGTTCAACGCGAATAAGGATACCCTCCGTTGCGACACGCATACCACGATGTTCGACGGTTTCAACTGCGTCGAATACGACGTCACGGCACGCACGACAGAGGCGGGCAAGGTCCTTACCGTGCACGGGTTCTGCATGTTCGACCCCAGGAATCCCGGCTACTTCTTCGAGGCCGTCGCCGGACGGAAGACCTATCAGAAGGACATCGACGACGAGTTCCTGATCCGGGCGTCCGGGCTGTTCTTCGAGGCTCTGAAGTTCCGCCCGTGAGCGGGACGGTTTAAGCCCGTTTCAGCAAAATGAACAGGGCGGTGCGGTTGAATTGGATCCCGCGCCGCCCTGAATGTTTTTTGAGGGGGGAAGTTTTTCCCGGTTTGCTCAGCCCCGGAACGCGTTGATCGCGTCGCGGAGCTTGACCGTTTCGCGGCGGGCCGCCTCGGCGAAGTCCTCGCCGTTCGAGGCGAAGATGATCCCGCGCGAGGAGTTGATGACCAGCCCGGTCTTGTCCGCCGTCAGGCCGTTGCGGAGCACGCCCTCCAGGTCGCCGCCCTGCGCGCCGATGCCCGGCACGAGCAGCGCCACGCCGTCGCCGACACGCTTGCGGATCTCGCCGAGTTCGGCGGGGCAGGTGGCTCCGGTCACGAGCAGCACGTTGTGATTGTAGTTCCACACGGTCGAGATGCGTTCCGCGAGATACTGGTAGAGCAGTTCGCCGTTCTGGAGTACGAGCTCCTGAACTTCCTTCGCGCCGCCGTTCGAGGTGCGGCAGAGCACCACGACGCCCTTGTCGGCGCAGTCCAGGAACGGCTTGATCGCGTCCATGCCCATGTACGGGTTCACGGTCACGGCGTCCGCCTGGTAGCGCTCGAACGCCTCGGCGGCGTACATGCGCGTGGTGTTGCCGATGTCCGCGCGTTTGGCGTCCAGGATGACCGGCACGGACGGCGCGACCTCGTGGATGTAGCGGATGGTCTCGGCGAGCTGGTCGTCGGCGTCCTGCGCGGCGTAGCACGCGGCCTGCGGCTTGTACGCGCAGACCAGGTCCTTCGTGGCGTCGATGATCGCCTTGTTGAACGCGAACACGGGCTTGTCGAGGCCTTTCACGCAGACGGGGAGTTTGGCGGGGTCCGGGTCGAGCCCGACGCATACCAGCGAATCGTTGTTGCGCCAGGCGGCGCGGAGTTTGTCGTAGAA
This sequence comes from Victivallales bacterium, assembly GCA_016285335.1. Next base: position 3,370 of record JAEEQO010000193.1, read on the forward strand.
GTTCATTTCGGTCTCCATATGTTATGTTGCTGTGAATCGTTTTTAAGCCGGATTATGCCTCATTTGTCCTTTGCTTTCACCACGCGGATCGCGGTGAATTCCTTTCCGGGGAGCTCGAGGTGGAACCGCCCCTTCATGATGCCGCGGTCGTCGACGGTCATGTTCCACGTGTCGATCACCTCCACATGGTAGGACGCGTCCGGGTCGAGCTTGTTGAAGTCGCGGTATTTCGGCCGGTTGCGCCCGAAGTAGAAGAGCAGGTAGTCGGGATCGTCCTCGGCGCATGCCGCGAGGTCGTCCCATTCCTGCGTGGTGCGGCGGAGTCCGAGGCCGGGCGTCTGGTACAGGATCTCCTTCAAAAACTTCAGGCGCGGGGCACTGTCGCCCCAGAGCTTTCCGCCGTGGCTCCACCACAGGATGCCGTCGTGCCCGACGTACGTCTCGCCGTGCGTGGCGTAGCCGCCGCGGACCGTGGCCTCCCAGAACCGCCGCACGAGCTCCGGCCCGGCGATGTTGCCCCACATGTACGGGATGTCGCCCTCGTACTGGATTTCGTCCAGCACGACAGGCTTGTCATATTTGCGGAGGTACTGGTCGGTGAGTTCGGCGCAGACGTAGAAATCCTGCCGCTGGATACTGCAGTGCGTGATCCACGGCTTCGTGTAGTCGTAGAACGGCACGCAGTTGTGGATGCTCCGCAGGTGGCTGTACGGGTCCTTCGCCTGAATGAGCGCGGCGTAGTGTTCCCAGTCGTCGACCGTCTTGTCCTTCAGGATGTCATATTCGTTGGCGAAGCTCCACCACACGTTCGCGTACGCGCTGTAGCGGGCCGCCATGTAGGTCAGGTAAGAGTCGTTCGCCTCGGCGGGCATGTTGCTGAATCCCCATTTGTCGTAGGGATGGAACAGGATCAGGTCGGCCTCGATCCCGAGCTTGCCGAGCGTCTCCACCGCCTCGTCGATGCGCGCGAAATACGCCGGATTCGGTCGCGTGTAGTCCCAGTCGTATTCCTTCTCGCTGCCTTCCTTCAGCAGGAACGGATACACATCGGGCTCCTTCTCGTTGAAGACATAATGCTTCGGGAAGATGCAGAACCGGATCTTGTTGAAATAACCCTTGGACAGCGTTTCGATGGTCTGCTTGCGGATCGGCTCCGGCTGGTTCAGCCACGCGTAGCATGTGGTGCCGACCGGATAGAACGGTGTGCCGTCCGCGTGGACGAAGTGATGCTTCTTTTGGGGGCTGACGCGAACGGGGCCGTGCATGCCGGGCTCCGGTTCCATCGCCTCGAATTCACCGTGATACTCCCAGCTTCCGCCTCCATTTGTCATGATCGAATACTTATACTTCCACTTCCCCTGCGACGCCGGCATGAACCGGATGCGCCACTGGTCGCCGTCGCGGAAGCCTTCGGCGATTTGTGACTGACCGGCATCCTGTAAGGTAAAAAACGCCGCGATCCCCTTTATGTCGGCGGGCAGACCGGTGATCTTCGTCTCGAACATGCCCCATTTCGGCACAGTGGTCAGAGCCTCCACTTTGATCTCGGCGGGTGCGGCTGCCCCGCCCTGCGCGAAAGCCTGTGCGGCGAAGAAGAGTCCGAAAAGCGGAAAAGCGAGGCGTCTGCGTACGATCATGGTGAAAACGGCTCCTGATTGGATGATTCTGCGGAAAGTCTGCGAAAAAAACGTGTTTTGTTACTATATCCCCCGGCAGCCCCGATTTCAAGAAACATCCCTCTTTTTCCCCGGAAAAATGGAGGACAAGTCCTCCAGTAAACGTTTGTCGCGGGAACCGGACATCCTGCACATAGAAAGAACCGCCCCCGGGTGTGACCTCGGAGGCGGTTCGATGTTATGCTTTTTCAGCTCTGAACGGGATCAGTTGCCCGCGGTGAGCTTCTGCTGGAGATCGCGCATTTTCGCGCGGTAGGCAGCAGGATCGGACTGACGGAGAGCCTGAGCAGCCTTGTATTCATCCGGGAACTTTTCCTGGATCTCGCTGACAGTATTGACGGAGGAACGCGGACCACCCTGGCCCTGACCGCCGCCCATGCCGCCGCCGAAGCCGCCCATGCCGCCGCCGAAGCCGCCCATGCCGCCGCCGAAGCCGCCCTGGCCG
>JAEEQO010000194.1 GCA_016285335.1 Victivallales bacterium
AACCCGGCGGTCATCCGCGTCCCGGGCGAGGACGGCAAACTCCGCATCCTCACCGACCGCGACGGCAATCCGGTCAAAAGCCCGCTCAACGAACCGCAGCTGACCGAACTTGCCCGGCGGACCGGCGGCATCTACGTCCGCTCCACCGCCGCATACAGCGGCCTCGACGAACTCGAAAACCGCATTAAAATGCTCGACCGCAAGGAAAGCGAAAATTCCGTCTCCATGTTCCGCCCCATCGAACGCCCCGCGTACCCGCTCGCCGTCGCGGCAATCCTGCTCGCGATCTTCTTCTGCGTCTCCGAAACGCGTCCGCGTTCCGTCCAGACGCTGATCGCGTTCGCGGCGCTTCTTCTTTTCATTGCTCCGGCGGACAGTCACGCGCAGACAGCTTCTCCCGCGGCTCAGAATCAACAGGCACAGACCGCCGCGCCTGCCGACGCGGGAAATATGGCGGAACAGGGCGCCCCGGAGCCCGTCAAGTCGGCGTCCGAGCTCTACAACAGCGGACTGGAACAGCAGCAGGTCGAACACGACGACGAAAAGGCTCGTTCGTTCTATGAGCGCGCCATTGCCGCGTCCGAAAAGGAACCGCTCGTGCGCGCCTCGTCCTACCAGAACATCGGCGTCATTTCCCACCTCGACGCCCGCACCAGCCTGCAGGACGCCGTGGACAAGCTTCAGGCGCAGGACCTCAATTCCGCCGAAAAGACCGTCGAGGAAGCATTGACCAAGCTCGGCCGCGCCGAAGACCTTTACCGCGAGAGCATGCGTTCCGCCGCCGGCGATGCCTCCGTCATCCGCAACCAGCAGATCCTTCTTGCCGACCGCAAACAGGCCGAACAGCTCAAAAAACAGATCGAGGAGCTGAAGAAGCTCATGGAACAGGCGCGCCAGCAGACGCAGCAGGCCCACGACCAGCAGCAGCAGGAAAACCAGCAGAACGAACAGCAGGACCAGCAGCAACAGCAGGACCAGCAGCAACAGCAGGATCAGCAGCAAAACCAGGATCAGCAGCAGTCCGGCGAACAGGACCAGCAGCAAAACCAGGATCAGCAGCAGTCCGGCGAACAAAATCAGCAGCAGGATCAGCAGCAGTCCGCGCGGGAGCAGACCCGTCAGGCGGAGGAAACGGTTTCCGAGCTTGAACAGAAGGCTTCCGAAATGAACCAGGAACGCCAGAAACAGGCCGCGCAGCAGGCTCGCGAGGAGCTTCAGAAAGCGCGCGAAGAGCAGGAACAGGGCAACGGCGAAAAGGCCGAGGAACACCTGAAGAACGCGCTCGACACGCTGAACCGGAACCAGCAGGACCAGCAGCAGTCCGAGGAGAATCAGGACCAGCAGGGCGAACAGGGCGAACAGGACCAGGACGAGCAGGAACAGGACGGACAGCAGGACGCGGACCAGGCCCCGGAGCCGCGTCAGGCGGAGGAGCAGGAAGCCCGTCAGGACCAGGGCGACATGGATAAACAGCAGGCGGAGGCCATTCTCAATATGATGTCGAAAGACGAGCTCGATTTCAAGGACGCCAACCCGTCGCGCCGTTCAAGCCGCCTGAACAACCGTGTGGAAAAGGACTGGTGACCCCATGCTTACGCTCAGCAGAACAATGCTCTCCCGCTTCTTCGCTTTCTTTCTCTTCTTTCTCGCGTTCGCCCTCGCCGCCGCCGACCTGAACGTCTCCGTCCAGCCGCGGAACATCACGGTCGGCATGCGCGGCTATGTGGAGATCTCGGCCGAGAACGTGAGCCGGCTTGACCTTCAGCAAAGGCCGGGCCGCGTTTCCGGCATCGAATGGAACAACGGCGTTTCCAGCGGCTCCAGCATGTCCATCATCAACGGCGTGGTCTCCTCGAAATACACGCTTCGCGTTCCGTTCACCGCCCGCGAGGAAGGCGAGTTCACGATTCCGGCGTTCGAGGTCGTCGTGAACGGCAACACGCGGCAGCCGGAGAAGACCAAGCCGTTCAAGATCACAGTCTCCGCCATGCCGCAGCTCGACCAGTCCCAGATGAACAGCGGCGAACCGGTCTACGTCCGCATGAGCATCCCCGGGCACGATGGCGACAAGCCCACGTCGTTCTGGGTCGGCGAGGAAATCCCGCTCCAGCTCTCCATTTTCGTGCGCACGCCCTACGAACTCCGCATCACGAACTACCCGGAGATCTCCTCTGCAAACGGCAAGATGTCCATCCGGTTCCACGACTACCGCAAGATCAACCCGGAGGCGCCGAACTTCGAGTCCGTCTCCAGCCACAACCAGCGCCTCGGCAACATCCCGTACACGGTGTACGACTTCGATTCCAAGTTCCGCGCGCTCTCCGCCGGCCAGCTCCAGCTCGTTTCCGAAACGAACGCCATCCTGCTTGACGAACGCGACTTCTTCTCCGCGTTCACCAGCACCCGCCGCACGCTCCGGGGCGCGTCCCCGGCCATCACGATCAAGCCGCTTCCCGCCGCGCCCGCCGACGCCCCGTTCGCGGGCCTCATCGGCAAGTGGGAGACGGAGGCATCGATCTCGCCCGGTCCGTACCGCGTCGGCGAGCCGCTGAGCCTGAAGATCAATTTCACGGGCGGGGACCAGACCGAGATGCTGAACATGCCGAAGATCGAGCCGGAACATTTCCGCGCCTATCCGCCCGAAACAAAGGAAATCCCGTCCGGCGTCTCCGTGAACTGCATCCTCATCCCGGTCGACGCAGGCGAACAGAAGATCGCCTTCTCCTGCTCCACGTTCGACCCCGCGACAGGCAAATACGTCCCGTTCAAGTTCGAACAGACCGTGCAGGTCGACAAGGCCGCGTCCGGCGTGGCGGTCGTTCCGGCGGGCGCGGCGGTCGTGAACGCCGATCCCGACCTGATCGCGGCCCCCGGTTCGAAGCCCGCGCCGGAAAGCATCCTCTACCTGCACGACGAGGACGACGGCGGACGCGTGACGATCCCGCTGATCGTGAATGCGCTCTGGATCTCGCTCGGACTGCTTCTCGTCGGGCTCACCTACGCGGGCGGAAGCGCCGCCTCCGCGGCACGGAAACGCGCGCTTGAATCCGACCCGTCCGCCCGACGCCGCATGGACGCACGCGCACGCCGTTCCGCGCTTGCCTCCGCCATCGAAAAGACGCCACCGCAGGAGCTGCCGGACAAGGTCGGCGCCGACCTGACCGCGTTCTTCAACGACATACTGGACCTGCCGCCCGGGACCGCGCTCGGCGAAACCGCGTCCCATGTGAAAGAATCCGCGCCCGAACTGGGCCGCCAGCTCGAAGACCTCGCGAACACCGCGTGGATGCCGTCGCTCCGGAGCGGCCTCGATGAAAAGTTCCGCAGAAAACTCGCCTCCGCCGTCCGCAAGTTCGGCGCGTTCGCGGTCGTTCTGGCCGCGCTCTGCCTCGCCGTGCCCGCATCCGCCGCGGACGATGAAACAACGCAGGACGCGCCCGCCGCCGGGGAAGCCGCCGTTCAGCTCCCGAAGACGCAGGACGAGGCGAAGACCGCCTACGACGCCGGGCAGTTCCGGCAGGCGCTGGATTACTACGCCTCGAAGATCGACCCGCGGCACGTTTCGCCCGCGCTGCTCTACAACATGGGCAACTGCTTCTACCAGCTCGGCGACTACCCGCGCGCCCTGGTCTGCTACGAACGCGCCCGCTACCTTCAGCCGCGCGATTCCGACATCGCGGGCAACCTGGAGCTGACCCGCCGGAAACTCCTGCTGCCGCCGAAATACCGCGTGGATTCGCCCGCGGACTTCCTGCTCGCGGTCCGCGACTTCCTGCGCACGGACGAATGGGTCGTCGTGTGCGTATTCGGCCTCGCGCTCCTGCTGGCCGCCCTCGGAATGTCGTTCCGGCGCACCTCGAACCTGTGGCAATGGCCGTTCTACACCGGGATCGTGGTCACGGTGATCTGCGCCGCCGCGCTCATCGCGAAGGCGTCCGCCGACGATCCCGCACGCGAAGCCGTCGTGATCGTCCGCAATACGCCGCTGTACAGTCTGCCGTCCGCCGAATCCGGCCGCGTGGAACAGTACCTGAAGCCCGGCGCGGAAGTCTCCATCGAGGAGAACCGCATGGACTGGGTGCGCGTACGGCTGGAAAACAACGACGAAGGCTGGGTACGCGGTTCGAACCTGGCGCTTCTCTGGAGCGCTTCGCCCGGCGATCTCGCCGTGCAGCCTGACACCGCGCCGTAAATTCAGCTCAACTCAAGTTCAAAAAAGGAGGGGAACATGAAACGCTTTTTACTGTCCTTGCTGCTGGTCACGGTCTGCTTCACGCTGTCCGCAGCGCCGGCGTCCGACTTCGTGATCCGGCTGCTGAACGGCGTCACGCTCGAAAACGCCACAATCGACAGCATGTCCGGCTCGCGCGTCATCGTGACCGGACGGCTGCCGGACGGCAGCATCACCACCAAGACCGTCAGCTTCTCCGACCTCACACCGGACTCGCGCGACGCCGTGATGTGGCAGATGCGAGACCGGCTCATGCTCGACTCGAAGCCCGGCTGGTTCTTCTCCGGGCCGGCGGTCGCCGGAAACGATCTGCCTCCCGCGGGCAGCTCCGGCGGCGGCATCCTGGTCCCGGCAGACTCCCCGATCGTGCTGCCGGGCTCTCCGGGCCGCATTTCGCTCCTGTCCATCACGGAGCTCACGAACGGCACGCTCGGCTGGGCGGCCTCGTGGGACGGCGGATTCGTGGCGCAGCCGCAGCAGTTCGGGCGCATCTATGTCTACGGCGTGATGCTCATGCAGGGGACCACCTGGTACGGAAACGTCTATCCCACCGTCCGGACCATCTGGTGGAAGGGGAACTACTTCCCGTGTTTCGCCACGACGCCCGAGTTCGCGAAACGCATCAACGCCATGACGAGGGAAGGCGGCGAGGAAATGATGCAGTGAACGTTTTCTCCCTCACCCCCGATAAAACCTCATCGATCCATCATCCATCGTACGGCACGATCCCGCGAACCGAGGCGGGGCCGTGCCTGTTTTTGCAGTCGCATTCCGCCTTTTTCCCGCGTCCGGCGGCGTTAACGCTCTTTTTTTTAACGTTATTTTCTTTTAAAAAAGGCGCATTTCCGCTTCAAATCCCGGAAAACGTCTTGAAACGGCTTGTTTTTATGCTATATTCATCCTTGAAAACCCAAAGATCAACCATCGTTTTCAAGGAGAAACACCACCATGAAACGCTTCCTCGCCTGCACAGCCCTGCTGGCCTTCGCCGCGTTTTCGTCCGCGGCGCAGGAGCCCGCTCCGGCCTATTCCACCCCCGTTGGCCGTCTGCTCAGCACACCCCATGAAATGACCATCGCCGTCACGGCCCAGAGCGAGACCTGGACCGGCACCCTGCTTCACCAGCAGGGCGGCAGCTGCGGATTCTCGCTCTCCGGCGGCGGAGGCGGCGGTCGTGGCGGACGCGGCGGAGGTGGCGGCGGATTCGGCGGCGGATTCGGCGGCGGCCCCGGCGGCGGC
>JAEEQO010000195.1 GCA_016285335.1 Victivallales bacterium
CGTCGGCGCCGTAGGTCTCGATGACCTTCAGCGGGTCGGGCGAGTTGCCGAGGGACTTGCTGAGCTTGCGGCCGAGTTCGTCGCGGATGATGCTGGTGAAGTAGACGTTGCGGAACGGCAGGTCGCCCTTGAACTCGTAGCCCGCCATGATCATGCGCGCGACCCAGAAGAAGATGATGTCCGGGCCGGTCACGAGGTCGTTGGTCGGGTAGAAGTATTTGAGCTCGGCGGTGTCTTCCGGCCAGCCCATGATGGAGAAGGGCCACAGCCAGGAGCTGAACCACGTGTCGAGCACGTCTTCCTCCTGATACCAGCCGTCGCCTTCGGGCGGGTTCACGCCCACGTAGACTTCGCGGTTCTCGTCGTTCACGTCGCCGCGGTACCACGCCGGGATGCGGTGTCCCCACCAGATCTGGCGGCTGATGCACCAGTCCTGAATGTTCTCCATCCAGTGGAAATAGGTCTTCGCCCAGCGGTCGGGATAGAACTTGATCGCGCCGGAGCGGACCGCCTCGATGGCGGGCTTCGCGAGCTCGTCCATGCGGACGAACCACTGGTCGCTGAGGAGCGTTTCGATCTCCACGCCGCCGCGCTCGGAGAAGCCGACGTTGTGCACGATGTCCTCGATCTTTTCGAGGAGGCCGAGGGCTTCCATGTCAGCGACGCACTGCTTGCGGCACTCGTAGCGGTCGAGACCGGCGTACTTGCCGCATTGGGCGTTCATGGAACCGTCGCGGTTCATGACGTTGATGAATTCGAGGTTGTGGCGCTTGCCGACCTGGTAGTCGTTCGGGTCGTGGGCGGGGGTGATCTTCACGCAGCCGGTGCCTTTTTCCGGGTCGGCGTGCTCGTCCTCGATGATCGGGATCTTGCGGTCGGTGAGCGGCAGGTTCACGGTCTTGCCGACCAGGTGCTTGTAGCGCGGATCGCCGGGCGGGACCGCCACGGCGGTGTCGCCGAACATGGTCTCGGGACGCGTGGTGGCGACGACGAGATAGCCGGAACCGTCGGTGAGCGGGTAGCGGAAATGCCAGAATTTGCCCTTCACCTCGCGGTAGATGACTTCCTCGTCGGAGAGCGCGCTCTGGGCGGCGGGGCACCAGTTCACCATGCGCTTGCCGCGGTAGATGTAGCCTTTTTCATAGAGCTGGACGAACACCTTGCGGACGGCGGCGCTGAGGCCCTCGTCCATGGTGAAGCGCTCGCGGTCCCAGTCGCAGGAGGTGCCGAGCTTGCGGAGCTGCCTGATGATGGTGCCGCCGTAGAGCTTCTTCCACTCCCAGACGCGTTCGATGAACTTTTCGCGGCCGAGGGCGCGGCGGTCGACGCCTTCCTTCTCGCGGAGGACCTTGTCGACTTTGCTCTCCGTGGCGATGCCGGCGTGGTCGGTGCCGGGGAACCAGCAGACTTCCTCGCCCATCATGCGGTGCCAGCGGATCAGGATGTCCTGAAGCGTGTTGTTCAGGACGTGGCCCATGGTGAGGATGCCGGTCACGTTCGGCGGCGGGATGACGATGGAATAGGGCTTCTTGTCGGGATTCGGAACACCGTGGAAGCGCTTGTTCGCTTCCCATTCGGCGTACCATTTTTCTTCGATCTCGGCGGGCAGATATGCTTTCGGCATTTCCGGCATGATAACAGTCTCCATGATGTATCGGATGTTTCAAAATAAACGTTTAACACATAATATAGCACCGTTTCGCCCATTTTCCCATAAAATAATAGAAAAAGAGAGCGCTTTTTTTTGAAAAAAAGGCGTTTCGGGGGTATAGTATGGTGTATTTTATTATTCAATCTCCGGGAAACGAAATGGATCACAATCTCGTCCAAGGCGCCAGTCAGAGTCTGGAACAGACCCACGTGCTTTCGCCTCAGCATCTTCAGGCGCTGAAGGCGCTCCAGGCTCCGCTCATGGAGTTGTCCGGCTCGTTTGCGGAGGTCCTGGCGGAAAACCCGCTCATCACGACCGAGGACGACGAGGATTTCGAGGACGAACCGGAACAGGAACCCGGAGCGGAAGAGCATCCGTCGCCGGACGATGCTCCGGTCGAGAGCCTGGACGAGAACCGTCTGGACTACGACGAGGAGCTGGGGCGCATCCTGGAGGATGACGACGCCTGGGCAGCGGTCCGGCAGGAGGACGACGCCGAGCTCTCCGGCGACAGCAGCGAGGCTGAGAAACGCCGCGAATACATGTTCAATTCCCTGACGCAGGAGGCGTCTTTGCAGGAAATCCTCATGGACCAGCTCAGCACGGAGGACTGCACGCCGGAAGTCCGCCGCGCCGCAGAAGAAGTCATCGGCAACATCGACGACGACGGCTTTTTCCGCAGCGTGCCCGCCGAGATCGCACAGGCGGTGCCGTGCACGCTGGAGATCGCCGAGGAAGCGCTCCGGCTCGTGCAGACGTTCGACCCGCCCGGGATCGGGGCCCGAACCATTCAGGAATGCCTGCTGATCCAGCTCGACCGCGCGGGGAAGAACACCGAAAAGCTGACCGAGCTTGTGAACAGCCACCTGGATGACCTCGAACACAACCGCCTGCCGAAGATCGCGAAGGAGATGGGCGTGACCGTGGCCGACGTGAAGGACATGGAGGACGAGATACGGCGCGTCTGCGACCCGCGGCCCGCGGCGAATCTTACGCAGTCCCGCACCGAATACTGCCCCGTCGAGGTCACGATCGAACGAAACGGCGACGGATTCACCGTGCGTCCGAACCGCGAGAACGAGCCCCGTTTCCTGATCCCGAACCGTTACATGAAGCTGCTGGACGACCCGCTGACCGACCAGGAGACGCGCGAATACATTCTGAAGAACCTGAAGAGCCTGATGGAGATCCGCAAGGCGATCGCCGACCGGGAAAGCACCATCGTCCGCATCGCGAAAGTGATCGCGGACCAGCAGTACGATTTCTTTGACAAGGGGCCGGAACACCTCCGCCCCATGACCATGCGGGACGTGGCGGACCGTCTCGGCGTCCACGAGACGACCGTGAGCCGCGCCATCGCGAACAAATACATGGCGACGCCCGCCGGTACGATCAAGTTCCGCGACTTCTTCACGGGCGGCTACCAGAACACGGAAGGCGAGGACGTCTCCAGCTCGGCGGTCAAGGAATACATCCGCGAGGCCGTCGCGAACGAAAACCCGGCGCATCCTCTCTCCGACCAGAAGATCGTCGAGGGGCTGAAGAAGAAAGGCCTGGACGTCGCCCGCCGCACCGTGGCGAAATACCGCGAGGAACTCGGCATCCCGTCCTCGCAGGGAAGGAAGCAGTACACATGAAAAACCCGGTTTCCACATTCATAGCGCGCCACGGACGGCTTTGGAACACATTTCTGTTCCTCGTCGTCCTGCTCACGGCGTTTGCGTTCCGCACATACCACTACAATGTCTCCGTGAAGATGCTGGGCGAGATGATCGGCGACGTGCAGCCGGACAAGGTCCAGCACCGCTCGTTCTTCGAGTATTTCCTGCCGCTTCACCACAACAATTTCTCGCCGTTCACCATTGAGAGCGCCATGATGTTCTCCTATTCGCAGGACATCGCCGAGGGGAAAGGCGTGCCGGAGCGCGACGAGACGCTGAAGCACATGGAGGACATCCCGCCGTACGCGCAGATGAACATGGCGCTGGAGTGGTTCCTCGGCTGGGGCTGGCGGATCAAGCAGAAGATCGCGCCGGACCCGGAGCCGGAGGCGTTCGAGAAAAGGTTCCAGGACCACCCGTACATGGCGCAGTGGATGAGCGCGCAGATCCGATTGTGGGCGTCGCTCACGTCCGCGTTCATCTTTCTGTGGCTCCTGCTGCTGAAATGCCCGCGCAAACTGGCGTTCTGGGGAGCGTTCCTGCACGCCGTGGCGCTGTCGGCGATCGCGCGGTCGACGGGGCAGGACCTGGTGCGCGGCGAATTCTGCATCCCGCTGATCACGCTGACGTTCGTGCTGGCGGCGTGGTGCAACGCCCGGGCGCGGTGGTGGAAGGCGCCGATCGTCTTCGCCGTGGTGTTCCTGGCATTCATCGCATGGGACCTGTGCCAGATGATCTTCTCCGCGTGGGCGCTGACCGAAGTCCTGCGGGCGGTCTGCGGATTCCGGATGAAACGCGGACTGCTGTATACCTGGATCGCCATTGCCGCGGCCGTGCTGCTGAACGCGCTGATTGTGCCGTTCAACATCACCTACGGGCTGATCCATGCGCCGATCCTGTGGGTGGCGCTGCCGTCGCTCTTCTGCTGCTATGCGTTGCAGGAAGTCGGCGTGAAGCTGAACCTGAGCCGCGGACGCCGCATCGCGCTGATGCTGGCGGTGCCGGTCCTGGCGGCGGCCCTGTACGTGAACTGGGCGCAGTTCGGCAACACGCCGGAATACGCCTCGAACTACAGCCATTTCTCCGAGGCGATGAAGGCGAAACTCCGGTTCAACAACGTGAAGCCGGCGAACGCCCTGCTGCTGAACTACGACGCCCGCATCATGTGGACGCCGTCCATGCACTCCGCCACGTGGGAGATCGCGTCGACGTTCTTCCCGAGCCTCATTTTCGGGCGGACGCTCCAGTTCGGCCTGTTCCGTTTCCTGTTCGGCCTTCTGCCGGTCACGCTCGCGCTGTACGCCGTGCTGATGCTGGGGCTGACGCTGTTCCGCATCCCGCGGACCGAGTTCATGAAGACGCTGTCGCGGACATTCCAGCCGAACGTCTTCACGATCGGGTTCATCGTCGGGTTCATCTACATCGTGCGCTATCATGAGTTCGTGATCCTGTTTCTGTGCGTTTCCCTGCCGATGCTCGTGCTCAGCTACCTGCGGGCGTTCCGCCATGCTCCGTGGAAGGTCGACCCGGGCGAGGCGTACACGGTGCTGTTCGCCCGGCCGCGTCTGCTCAAATTTATCCGCGGCGTCCTGATCGCGGTGTTCTCGTTCATCCTTTTCTGGGAGACGGCGGCATCCATCGTGACGACCCGCCGGTACACGGGCGACGTGGCGTTCCGGGAGACTGCCATGCTGATCATGTGGTTCCGCCAGCACAAGGACGCGGTCGCGGGCAAGGGCGTGGCGGCGAACTTCACGGTCGGGCCGATGCTGAAGGCGTACGCGGGGACCGGGCTGGTCATGAACCCGCAGTTCGGCATGAAGCGCATTCGCGACGCCACGGAACAGTATTTGAACGCGATGTTCCACGGTTCCGAGCTCGACCTGGCGAAATACTGCGGCGAATACGGCGTGGACTACGTGGTCTACAACAAGGGCGCGGTCTTCTCCTACACACCATATTCGAACCGCTACATCGCCGGCGCGAACGAGATCAGGACGGACTCCATCGTGAACCGGATGATCTCCGAACCGGACAGCCTGAACTGGTTCTACCGACTGGACG
>JAEEQO010000196.1 GCA_016285335.1 Victivallales bacterium
TCGACCTCTACCCCATCCAGGAACAGGACACCATCCTCGAATCGCTCGCCGCCAACCTGAAGGCCACCGTCGCCCAGCGACTCCTCCCGAAAGCGCTCGGCAAGGGCGTGGTCCCGGTCGTCGAGGTCATGATCTGCGACCCGGTCGTCCAGCGCTACATCTCCAAGAAGGAGTTCGAAAAACTGCCCGAGGCGATGGAAAGCGCCCGCGAGGCCGGCATGCAGACGTTCAACATGGCGATCCTCGACCGCATCAACAACGGCGAGATCACCGAGGAAGTCGGACTCGCCGCTTCCAGCTCGCCCACCGCACTGAAGATGAACCTGAAGGGCATCTTCCTGAACAGCTCGAAATAAACCCCCGTTCCCTGACGTACCCGGGCCGCCGCTTCCCCCGTCCGGCCCGGACGGACTTGCATTGAAGATGAAGAATTTTGCCGCAAAGATGAAAACGGTCAGCACCGTCGCCGCGATCATTCTGTGTTGTATTCTCGCATTCGGAGGCGCCCGCGCGGACTTCACCCTGTTTCTTCAGGCGCTGATCCAGGGTGTCGTGGAGGGCGTGACCGAGTTCCTGCCGGTCAGCAGCACCGGTCACATGATCATCGTGGACAGCTTCTTCCCCATGAAGGACGCGGAATTCGCGAAGCTGTTCGAGGTCGTGATCCAGCTCGGCGCGATCCTGTCCGTGCTGGTGTATTTTTACAGGACGATCTTCCCGCGGAAGTGGACCGTCGACGGCTTCAAGGACATGATCCCGTTGTGGTCGCGCGTGGTGGTCGGCGTGATCCCCGCCGCCGTGATCGGGTTCCTGCTGGACGACTTCATCGAGGCGCACCTCTTCAACATCGTGGTCGTCTCGGTCGCGCTGATCGTGTGGGGCGTGGCGCTCGTATTTAGCGGGTTTCTGGAGAAACGCAAGTCGAACACGCCGGAGATCGTGAAGATGAGCTACCTCATGGCGCTCGCGGTCGGGTTCTTCCAGTGCCTCGCCATGATCCCCGGCACCTCGCGGTCCGCCGTGACCATCCTCGGCGCGATGTGCCTCGGGTGCTCCCGCGCCTGCGCCGCCGAATTCTCGTTCTTCCTGGCGATCCCGACGATGTTCGGCGCGTCGCTGCTGAAGCTCGTGAAGGGCGGAGCGCACCTGACCCCGCCGCAATGGCTCGCGCTTTCGGTCGGCTTCGTGACCGCGTTCTTCGTGGCATGGGCCGTGATCGCGTGGTTCATGGACTACGTGAAGAAGCACGATTTCAAGCTCTTCGGCTGGTACCGGATCGTCCTCGGCATCATCCTGCTGATCCTCTTCTTCTGCGGCGTCGTGAAGATCTGAACCTGCGCCGCAGTCCGCCGTGGAGCGCCGGAACCATGTCCCAGCGCTCCTTTTTGAAGCTTTTTTTCGAATGGAAGCTTGATTTTTTGCAGAAGCCGGAGTATTGTATTTGACCCTGTTTCCCCGACATGCCGAAGTGGCGAAATGGCAGACGCACTAGACTCAAAATCTGGCGCCAGTGATGGCGTGTGGGTTCAAGTCCCACCTTCGGCACCATTTTCAAGTTCAAAAAAAGGGGTAATCTTCTCCGTTTCTTTCCCGGAACTCGAAATGTGTTTACGCTCGGCATAGCGCAGTTTTCGTCCATTTCAAGTCAATATTGGCAAGGATTTCCAGCCAATATTTATAAAAATTGGCAAAGATTTCCAGCCAATATTTAAGGAATATGGCAGTTATTCTTTGCCAAAACAAACGGGTTCCCTGCTTGATGGTGGAAATCCGCCCCGCCCGTTTTCAGGGCTGAGGCTGGATCAGGCTCGAAATCTTCTCCGGCGGGATGGCGGTCCCCTCGAACGCGTCCGGCGCAATCTTCACGAATGACGCCAGTTCGACGTCCGCGAGGGCAGTGCATCCGGCGAACGCCCGCGGCCCGATCTCCTTCACGCCGGGCGGGATCACGATCTTCTTCAGGCTTGTGCAGTTTTCGAACGCTTTTTTCCGGATTTCAGTCAAAGTGTCCGGCAGGACGACCTCCTCCAGTGAAGTACACCCGGAAAAAGCGCCGTCCCAGACGGTCTCTACGCAGAACGGCTTATTCCCGGAGCGGATCACGACCTTCTTCAGGCCGGTACAGTTTTCAAACGCGTTCTCCGCAAGGGAGACCACGTTTCCCGGAATCTCGATTTCCTCCAGGCTCGTACACCCGGAAAAAGCGCTTCTTCCAATAAAACCATACTGGACGTCCGGGATCGTGATGTCCTTCAGACTGGTGCATCCGTAAAACGCGCTTTCAGGGATTCCCGCCGAATCCGGAAGGTTGAACTTGACGCGGGTCAGGCCGGTGCAGCCGTAAAACATCTCCCGCGACAATCCCGTCGGCCCTCTGGTGAGATCGCCCAGATCGATTTCCCTCAATCCGGTACATCCCCTGAACGCCCCTTTCCCGAAATAGATCACGCTCTCCGGGATTTCGAGCTCCTCCAGAGCCGTGCAGCCGGAAAACGCGTAGTTCTCAATTATTTCCACCCCGTCCTGAATCACGATCTCCTTCAGGTTTGTACAGCCGGAAAACATCTCTATGCCGACAGATAAAGGCGATTCAGGGTTCGCTCCGACCGGGATTACGATCTTTTCCAGACCGGTGCATCCCTTGAACGCCCGTTCTCCGACAAACTCCACGCTCGGGGGAATTTCGATCTCCTTCAGATTCGTGCAGCCGGCGAATGCGGAATGGATGACCCGCACACCGTCGTGAAGCACGACCTTTTCCAGACTTGCGCATTCGTCGAACATGCCCCAGGCGATATCCTTGACCCGGCCGGAGATTTCCGCTTCGCGCAGGTCGGGGCAGGAAGAAAAAATAGAGTTGGATATCTTGAGCGGGCGTGTGCCGTCCGGGATCCGGACACGGACAAGGCCGCAGCCGGAGAAAGCGCCGCCATCAATCTCCTCCACCCCGGCCGGAATTTCGATTTCCCTCAGATTCGAGCATTTGGAGAACGCGTGCAGCCCGATGACCTTCAGGCTGTCCGGCAGGCGGATGTTCTCCAGTTTGGGGCACCCCATGAACGCGTTCTGGCCGATTACCGTCACGGAATCCGGCATGACGACTTTCCGCAGTTCCGGGCAGAAGATGAACGCGCTCACATTGATCTTCGTCACGGTGTCCGGCAGCCGGACGGTGCGCAGTTGTTCGTGGCGGTTGAACGCAAACGTCCCGATCTCCGTCGCGCCATAGGGAATGACGTAATGCCGGTACATCAGGTGCGGCTGAAGCTTCAGCATAAACTCGCTGGGCGGCTTGGGCGCGGGCGTGCTGCTGCCGTGGATGCCGGTCCGGCCGATCGGAGGGAAGAAATAATTGAAGAGCGCGGCATGGAGCTTGACTGCCTTTGCATCGACGACCGTGGTCCCGCTTGGAAGGCGGATGCGACAGATATACGTGTAATCGTAAGCGCCGTACAAAAGCACAGACAGGAGGAAGACCGCGAACGACGCGAGAACGGCGCGTTTGAACGCACGCATCCGGCGTTCGCGCTTCTCCTCGCGGGACTGTTCGCCGGATTCGGCAGGATTGTCTGGGGCGTCGGTCATGGTCAGTCCTCCGTTTCGGTTTGAGGTTGTTTCGGGGGCGATTTCTTCTCCGGCGGAAGGTGCGTTCCCTCGAACGCGTTCGGCGCGACGTTCACGCCGGGCGGCAGTTCGATGTCCGCGAGGGCGGCACAGCCGCTGAACGCTCCCGACCCGATCTCCTTTATGCCGGGCGGCAGTTCGATGCCCGCGAGGGCGGCACAGCCGCTGAACGCCCACGGCCCGATCACCTCCACGCCGTCCGGGATACGGATTATCTCCAGTGACGTGCATCTGCCGAACGTCCCCGACCCGATCTCCTTCACGCCGGGCGGGATCGCGATCTTCTTCAGTGCGGTGCAGCCTGCGAACGCCAGCGTGTCGATCGTCTTCACGCCGGGCGGGATCACGATCTCCTCCAGGGATTCGCAGTCGCGGAACGCTTCCGCCCCGATCGTCGTCACACTGTCCGGCAGTTCGATGCGCTTCAGGTTTTTGCAATCGCGGAACGCTTCCCACCCGATCACCTCCACGCCGTTCGGGATCGCGATCTTCTTCAGGGCGGTACAGTACCCCCTCTCGATCACCCTCAGGCTGTCCGGCAGCGCGATCTCCTCCAGGAATTCGCAGTCGCGGAACGCATAGTCTCCGATCGTCGTCACACTGTCCGGCAATTCGATACGCTTCAGGTTTTTGCAGCCGCGGAACGCCCACGACCCGATCACCTTCAGGCTGTCTGGCAGGGCGATCTCCTCCAGGGATTCGCAATCGCGGAACGCTTCCCACCCGATCGTCGTCACACTCTCCGGCAGGACGACCCGTTTCAGTTTCTTGCAGCCGGAAAACGCCTGCGGTTCAATGCACTCGACGCCCGCCTGGAGGACGACTTCCTCCAGGAACTCGCAGCCGTGGAACGCTTCGTCCTCGATCACCCTCACGCCGGACGGGATCACGATCTTCTTCAGGCTCCTGCAGCCGGAGAAGGCGTTGTGCTGAATCGTCCGCACGCTGTCCGGGATTCTGATCTTCTCCAGGGATTCGCAGCTGCGGAACGCATAGGCACCGATCGTCGTCACGCCGTCCGGGATCCTGATGCTGCGCATCATCCGGTGGTCGGAGAAAGCAAAATTGCCGATCTCCGTCGCGCCCTCCGGCACGACATAACGGCGATAGTACAGATACGGATACAGTTTCTCGAACCGGCGGTCCCTGAAGAAATAGTCGAAGCACGGGGCATCGGGCCTGGCCGCGTTGGAATCCACGACGGTCGTCCCCTTCGGGATGCGGCAGACGAACGCGTAGTCGTAAGCGCCGTACAGCAGCACCATCAGGATGAAGACCACGAACAACGCGATGGCGGCGCGCTTGAACGCGCGCATCCGGCGTTCGCGCTTCTCCTCGCGGTCGAGCTCGGCGGATTCGGAAGAACTGATCGTCGATTCGGACATGGGGTCGTGCTCCTTTCTTATGCCTGTTGGGGAAGGCTTGTCCGTTTCATTATCGTTTTGTTTCGCGAAAGATAAAGATAATATAACGCCCTTTGGTCCGATTGCAAGGCGGATAAAAAGAAAAAACCATGCCGGACGTTTTTGCGCGTCCGGCATGGCGGGATTCTTGAGGTTGTTTCAGCGGAAAGCCGAGGTTACTTCGTCTTCACCGGGGTGCTGAAGGCGGGGCCGAAGTAGCTCTGCGGCTGCCTGCCGGAGGAGAGCACGATCTTCTCCACGACGACCGCGGG
>JAEEQO010000013.1 GCA_016285335.1 Victivallales bacterium
CTAATAATATACAGGGTCCCGGAACAAATGCAAAGGCAAAGAACGGGCATTTTCCGCTTTTTTTGGATTCCCGGAAAACACGGCGGATAAGGCCGTCGCAATTTCACAGAACAATGCCGTAAAAAAATCATGCCGGACACGAGGATGCCCGGCATGATGGAAGGTCCGTTTTTTCAGCAGGGAAGGGGGTCTTATTTCGTCTTCACCTGGCTGTTGAATTTCGGGCCGAAGTAGGTCTTCGGCAGCGCGCCGGAGGAAAGCACGATCTTCTCCAGGACGATGGCGGGATCGACCATGTAGATCTTGAGCGTGTGGGCGCCGGCGGGGATGTCGAGCTGCGTCTTCATCTGGCGGCTGTTCTCCTTCACGATCCGGTCCCAGCTCGTGGAGCCGGACTCGAACGCCTGCTTGTAGGACGTCTTCTTGAAGCCCTCGTAGGCGTCCACGACGACCGGTTCGGCATCGTCGATGCCGACCGCGATGCGGAGCCCGCGGTCCGGGACGAAGTTCAGGGTCGGGGACGTAAAGAGCGTGACGTCGTACTTGCCCGCCTCGGAGACGCAGATCGGATACTCCATATTCGGCGCCTTAGCGTGGTCGGTCACGCTGTCGGCGGTCACGGGGTAGATGCTCATGCCGCCGTCCGCGCGGCCGTAGTTCGGGATGAGCTTCCAGGTCACGCCGTTGACGGCGTTGATCTTCGAGGGCTTGTCGGCGGGGATGGAGACCGGACCGGCGAGCGCGGCCCAGACGGCCTTTGCGCCCTTCGGGGCGACCGGGGCATCGGCCTTGACGGCGGACACACGGATCTTCACGGCGCCGTTCGGACCCGCGACCTCGATGCTGCCGGCGTTCGTGCCGTTCTTCAGCGCGGTCCAGTCGATGTCGACGGACACCAGGGCATCAACAGCGCCCGCCGTGCCGCCGGTCACATCGACCTTGATCCATTGTTCGGCCGGCTTGACCGTGAACCTGGCTTCCTTCGAGCCGCGGGCGAAGACCTCGAACGTATGTTTGACCGGATTCCATGCATCGAACACGGGGAGGCTGAGCTCCTGCGCCGCGGGCCATGCCCGTTCGGAATTCTCGACCGCCACGCCGATCTCGGAGACGTCCGGCACGTTCACCTCGGTCAGCCTCGGCAGTTCGTTGCGGTTCGGGGTGTCCCAGCCGTTCCGCGAGGTGCCGATGTGCGGCTGGTCCATCATGTGGATCCACTTGCCGCCCGCGATTTCCTTGTTGTAGACGTCGGAAAGCTTCTGGTCCTCCTGGAAAAGGTCGCGGGCACGCTGCGCAAACGCCTTGGCGGAGGCGCGGCCCTGCTGCGCGTAGAGGCGGTTCTTCGCGACGGAGACCTGAAGCTCGGCGACCTGCGCGGAGGCTTTCACCGGATGGTAAACGAGCTGGAAATAGGCGTCCTGATATTCCTTCGGCATCACTTTCTTCAGCGCTTCGGCGCGTTCGACGAGCTTTTTCCAGGCTTCCACGACGCCGTCGGCCTCGCGGTCGTTGACCACGCTGAACGTGTCCGCCTCGAGAATCTCCGGCTTGCGCCAGCCGTTGTACTTCGCGTACTTGGAAACGAGGTCGGCGATCTCTTCGGCGTGCTCGTCGCCGAACTGTTCCTTCGCCCAGTTGAGCATGTATTCCGGAAGCTTTTCGCGCGGGATGGCGTCGGGATCGTACGCGAACTTCAGCACGAAGTCGATCGGGATCTCCATCGGCTTCAGGTCGCCGGTGTTCAGGATCCACACGCGGTCGGCGCCCCAGCGATAGGTCAGGTCCAGCTGTTCCCAGAGTTTCGGGACCGGGCTCACGTTCAGCCAGCGGTAGCTGTGCGGGCCGCCGACGTAATCGACGTGGTAGTAGATGCCCGCGCCGCCGGAGCGTTTGCGTTCCTCGGGGGTGGGCAGACGCCGCACGTTGCCCCAGTTGTCGTCGCACCACAGGATCGTGATGTCGTCCGGGACGCGCATGCCGCTGTCGTAGTAATCCTGCACTTCCTTGTAGATCGCCCACATCTGCGGGACCTCGGAGGCGGGCTTGCCGTACGCCTCGGAAATGAGGCTGCGCTGGTCGTCGATGATGCGGTTCAGGAGCTTGATGTTGTCTTCCATCTTCGAATCGCGGCCCGCCATCGCCTCGTCGCCGTCGCCGCGCATGCCGACCGTGACCAGGTTGTCATACTTCGCGTTGCGGGTGATGCCCTCTTTCCAGAAGGAATACAGCCTGTCCTTATTCGTAAGGTAGTTCCACACGCCGTGGTTCGGGTAGTTGTGCCATTCCTGCTGGGCGCGCATCATGGGCTCGTGGTGGCTGGTGCCCATCACGATGCCGTATTCGTCCGCCAGACGCGGGTTTTCCGGGTCGTCGGTGTTGAACGCCTTGCCCCACATCGCCGGCCACAGGTAGTTGCCCTTCAGGCGCAGGATGAGCTCGAACATGTGCACGTACATCTTGGAGTTGATGCCGCCGAAATTCGCGCGCGCCCACGGCCCGAACGCCGGTTCCTCGTCGTTGATGAAGATGCCGCGGTATTTCACCTTCGGCGGCCCCTGCACGTAGGTCCCGGCGGCGATGTAAAGGGCGTCGTGCTTCTTCGCGGGGACGTCGGCCCACCAGTACCACGGGGAAACGCCGATCTTCTCGGAAATGTCGTAGATGCCGAAGATCGTGCCGCGCTTGTCGCTGCCGGCGACCACGAGATTGCCGTCGACGGTCCCGATCAGGAACGATTCCCACTGGCCCTCGATCTTTGACACATCGATCTTCCCGTCGGCGATCAGGCCGTCGATGAGCTTGCTCTTGCCGATGGTGCCGACCACGACGGAACCTTTTTCGATCGAGCCGGCGTCAGTGACGACTTCCGAAGCCTTGCCGGTCACTTTGCCGACATCGTCGCCAAGGTCTTTCGCGGCGCGGATCACGCCCGCCCAGTCGGCGGCATCGACCAGGATCTTCGCGGAAACGCCGTCCTTCGCGAGCCGGAAGGCACCGGGTGCGGCGGCAAATTTCACATAGGGAACGGCCGCAGCGTTCGACGGCTGGGCGGAACCGGACGCTGCATCTCCGGACGTGGAGCATGCGGCGGCCGCGAGCGCGAAAGCGCAGCAGGCGGAGTACAGGAGCTTTTTCGACATGTTTGGATTCCTCGCGTTATTGTTAAAATATAACGGTTTTGATGTTTGAAAATAACATTTCAAGAGATACTATAGCCCGTATCTTCTTTTTTTCAAATCATTTTTCTGCTTTTTAACCGCTTTTTTCGCGCGGCAGGTGCGCCGCGGGGTCACGGGTAAGCCGTGATTCCGGCGGAAGGATTTACTTGCCGGAGATGTTTCCGGTCACCGCCGCGAGGAATTCCATGCGGAGGGATTCTTTCTTTTCGAACTCGCCGCGGATGGCGGACGTGACCATGCTGGCGTTCTGCTTGCGGATGCCGCGACTGGTCATGCAGAAGTGGGTGGCCTCGCACATCACGTACACGCCGCGCGCGTCCAGCACGTCCATGATGGCGTCGGCGATCTGGGCGGTCATGCGTTCCTGGATCTGCAGGCGGCGGGCGAAGCAGTCCACGAGGCGGGCGAGCTTCGAAATGCCGACAATGCGGCGGTTCGGCAGGTATCCCACGGAGATATGCCCGAAGAACGGGAAAAGATGGTGTTCGCACGTGGAGTAGAACTCGCAGTTCTTCAGGATGACCATCTCCCGGCACACGTCTTCGGTGAAGGTCTTCAGGATCTTTTTCGGGTCCTGGCGGTAGCCGGAGAAGATCTCTTCCGCGGCCAGGCGGACGCGGGCCGGCGTCTCGACGAGCCCCTCGCGGGAACCGTCCTCGCCGATAAGCCGGAAGAAGCTCGAAACGAGCTGTTCCATCTGCTGGTCGCGTTCGGACGTCGCCGGACGCGCGGATGCTGCCTTTCTGGGCATGTCAACGAACTCCTATGATTTTGTGCAGCTGCACGGACAATTTGAAACGCGGATGGGCGAGCACGAAATCCAGCGCCTCCGCCAGATTGGTCGTGCCGTCCTTCCGGGCAAGCGGCTGGATGCGTTTCTCGCAGTCGGCCTCCTGCATGGAGAGATAGTATGGAATGCGTTCCGGTTCGAACACAAATTTCAGTTCATTCGCGCGCGGGACGACGGGCGAAAGCCCGTTCTTCGGGGAGACCGTGATCCAGTCCACCCAGTCCGGCACGGGCAGCGTGCCGTTCGTCTCGATGCAGACGCGGCATCCGAATCCGCGGAACAGCGGTTCGTCGTCGCGGAGCTGAAGCGCGGGTTCGCCCCCGGTCAGAACGATGATCGCGCCTTCGCGGCCCTTCAGAAGCGCACGGACGGCGTCTTCCAGCTTGTCGCGCGTCATTTCCTCGGCGTGCGAGTGGTCGGTATCGCACCAGGGGCAGGCGAGGTTGCAGCCGGAGAACCGCACGAAGACGGCGGGCGTCCCGGCGAACGCGCCTTCGCCCTGAATGGAGTAAAAAACCTCGTTGACCCGGTAAGTGTGCATGGCGGTTCAGTCCTCGTACACGGTCGGGTCGGGGAGTCCGGCCTCGCGGAACGCGTCTTTGCGTTCGCGGCAGGTACCGCATTTGCCGCAATGCCTGTCGCGGCCGTTGTAGCAGCTCCAGGTGAGGGAGTAATCCACGCCGAGTTCGGCCCCGAGCGCGGCGATCTGCCCCTTCGTCATGCGGCAGAACGGCGACAGGAGTTTCACTTTTCCGCCGGTCCCGGCGTCGATCGCCTGTGCCATGCCGTCGATGAATTCCGGGCGGCAGTCCGGATAGATCGCGTGGTCGCCGCTGTGGTTGCCGAGGATGACGGCGGAGCAGCCGGAATCCTCCGCGAGTCCGGCCGCGGCGGCGAGCATGATGCCGTTGCGGAACGGCACGACGGTCGACGCCATGTTGGATTCGTTGTATGCGCCTTCCGGGATCGCGCCGCCCGATTTGAGCAGGGACGAGTGAAAATACTTGCCAATGAATCCGAGCGGGATCTCGAGGCGGGGGATATTGAGCTTGCGGCAGATCGCGTCCGCCGCGGCAAGTTCGCGCGCGTTGTGCTTGGCGCCGTAGGAAAACGATACGGCGGAGACGGTCTCGAATTCCCGTATCGCCCACCACAGTGCGGTAGAGCTGTCCATGCCGCCGGAAAAAACGACGAGCGCGTGTTCCTGCTTCATTCGGCCGGCTCCTTCCAGTCAGATCTTGTCGCCGTGTTCGCGGGCGAGCTTGTTGATGGTCTGGAGGTCGAGCTTGCCGGATCCGAGCAGCGGGATGCGGTCGAGCTTGATGAAATCCGGGACCTTCGGGATCCAGAGCGGCGGCACGTTTTTCTTCTGAAGCTCCTCGATGACTTTTTCGGGGTCGAGGTTCGGATTCGAGTAGAAGACCACGATGCGTTCGCCGCGCTTCGCGTCGGGCGCCCCGGTCACGGCCACGTCGTGCGATTCGCTGCCGATGATCTCGCTCACGGACATCTCGACGAGTTCGTGCGGGACCATTTCGCCGGCGATCTTGGAGAAGCGGGACAGGCGGCCGGTGATCGTGATGTAGCCGTCCTCCGCCATGGTCGCGATGTCGCCGGTGTTGTAGTAGCCGTTTTGGATGACCTTTGCCGTGAGCTCGGGTTCGTTCAGGTAGCCCTTCATCACCAGGCCGCCCTTCACGAGCATCAGGCCGGGCGTGTTCGGGGGCAGTTCCTCGAACGTGTCCGGGTCCACGATCTTCACGTGGATGCCGGGCAGGGGCGCGCCGATGCTGCCGGGCCTGCCGCACTCGCGTCCGAGCGTGAAAACGCTTCGCGCGAGGTTGATCGCCACGATGGGCGAGAGCTCGGTGCAGCCGAAGCCTTCGGTCACGGTGAGCCCGGTCATGGACTTCACCTTTTCGGAAATGTCGCTGCGGAGTTTCTCCGCGCCGGTGATGACCAGGCGGAGCGACTTGAACTGGCCCGGCTTCAGCTTCCGCATGTAGGTCTGCAGGAACGTGGGCGTGGCGATCAGGATCGTGAGCTTGTCCTTCTCCACCGCGTTGCACACGCCCTGCGCGTCCAGCGGGTTCAGCAGGAACGTCACGCGCGTGCCGCACAGGCTCGGGAGGACGAACCCGATCATGAACCCGAACGCGTGGAAAAGCGGCAGATTGCCGACGGTCGTGTCGTGCGGCGTCCAGTTCACGTTGCGCCAGAAATTGAAGAAGTCGGAGTTCAGGTTGTGGTGGGTCAGCATGATGCCCTTCGGCATGCCGGTGGAGCCGCTGGAGAAGAGCAGCACGGCGTCGTTCATGCTGTCGCGCCACGTCTTCGGCGCGTACTGGCACATCAGCAGGCGCGACGGCAGCAGGATGGCGTCCATGATGGCGGTCCACTTGATGCCCTTCGTGATGTACGGGCGGATGTCCTCCAGCAGGAACATTTCCGGCGTCGGCTCCAGTTTCAGCTTTTCCAGGAACTTCCGGCTCGTGAGGATGAGCTTGATGTTCGCTTTCTCAATGGAGGCGCGGCGCACGGCCTCGCCGACCGAGTAGTTCAGGATCGCCGGGATGCGGTCCGCGAAGAGCACGCCGTAGAGCACGATGGCGGCGTTCACGCAGTTCGGCAGCAGCACGCCGATGTACTTGCTGTCGTTCTTTTCGTCCAGCTGGCGGATCACGCGGGAGAAGATCAGCGCCTTGATGAGCGTGTCCAGATCCTTCGGCCCATTCTTGTCCGCGTCCTTGTACATGCAGTGGAACGGATGCCGGCGCACCTGGCGCGCAAACGCGTAGTGAATGGTGCGTTCGCTGGGGAAGCCCTCGCTTTCCACGTCCGCGCCCATTTCGGAAATGAGCTGGCGCAGCTGGAACGGCGTGATGTCCGGGCTGATGCGCTTGCCGATCGCCACGGCCACCGGGATCGGGAACTGGCGCGGCATGATGAAACGGAAATGCCCCTTGTAATACGGGAACATGCTGCCCCAGAGCATGCCGATGCGGACCGGCAGGACCGGCACGTCGCGGTCCGCGGGCAGAATGCGCGAAAGCCCCTTCTTGAACCGCAGGATCAGGCCGTTGCCGGACACGCCGCCCTCGGGGAACATGCAGATGAGTTCGCCGTCGCGGAGCAGCTGCTGTGTTTTCTCCATGAACTCCTGCATCTTCTTCGGACCGGCGCCGGGGACCTCGATCACGCCCATGCGGCGGAAGAGCGGCCCCAGGAACTTCATATGGTAGAACTCCGTGTGCATCATGAAGTGGATCTTCCGCTTCGTGGTCGCCATCATGATGAACGAGTCGAAGATGGAAACATGGTTCGCCACGAAGAGCGCGGGGCCTTCCTTCGGGACGTTCTCCTCGCCGTCGAACCGCTCCACGAAGCACGTGTGCCGCAGGATCATGATGATGAACTTGAAGACTTCGTACGGGAAGCAGACCAGCAGGACGGCAAACAGAAGGAATGCCGCTGCAAGACAGCCCAAAACTATCAGCAAGGTGTTCAAAGGAGGGGACTCCTGAAATCGTTGGCGTGTTTTTGAAAATCCGACCCGAATCCGGCCGCACAGGCAGCCGCGTCATTGCAATGAGTATATTTATATAATATACCACACAAACGTTTCTGAATCAACCCTGATTTCCAATTATTTTGCCGCGGCGGGCTCCAAAATCGCCAGATCGATCGTCCGTTTGCGTTTTTTGCCGAGCAGGGAACGGTATTCGAAGTCCATCGTGAACACGGGCGCATCCGGCACCCCGTACCAGTCCAGAATATCGGCCATGTCCTCCGGGCAGTCGTCCGCGGCGGCGAGTCCGCCGCGTCCCTTCAGCATGGGGCCGAGGCGGTCCAGTTCGCTTTGGTTTTTTGCGATGCAGCCCTCGGGGTGCCCGGGCGCATACTGACGGAACATCCCCGCAAGCCACGCATTGCCCGCCACGATCTCCAGAGGCCGCCCTGTCCTTTCCTCGTACATCCGCGACACTTCGGCGGTGAACTGACGCGCGGGGAAGTGCCTGCGACGGTCGGATTTCGCCGAAAGCGCGATCGCGACGCCGAGCAGACACAGGAAGAAGAACACAAGGACCGAAATGCGAAAGCGTTTGAGCTGTTTCTCCGTCCAATCCGGGGAGAACAGCGCCGTCAGCAGGATGCCGAGCGGGAAGAACAACGGCACCAGCCACATCGTACGGACCGCCCTGCCGGACAGCCCGATCACGACCATCACGAGCAGCGGGACGCCCGTCATCACGGCGGAGAAAAGCGCGCCCTCCCGGCGCACCGGATCGACCGGCATGCGCGGACGTTCGAACTTCGACAGCCAGAACGCCCCGAGAGGGATCAGATACACCAGGAACGCGTTCCCGAGGATACGCAACACGTTCAGGACAAGCAGCCGGAACCACGACGCATCCGCGCCCGTCGCCATGCGTTTCTCCACATACGTCCGCATCATGGCGATCCCTCCGGTCAAAGCCCACATCGCGTGAGGCAGGATCACCACGCAGAAAGAGCCCGCTGCGATCCACGGTCCGGCGGTCAGGAGCAGACGCCGGCGTTCCTTCGAGAGCATCAGGAACACCGCGAACGCCGCGAAAAGCAGCGCGGAGGTGTACTTGCAGATGAGGCACAGGCCGGAAATAACGCCCAGTAAGATCCAATCGCTGATCCGGTCGCGCCGGTACGCGCGGACGAAAAACAGCGCCGCCGCAGGCCAAAGCAGCAGGAGCGGCATGTTCACATTGAACTCCGGCGAAGTGACATTATAGTAGAAAATGAATTCCGGCGCCAGCGCCGCCAGCGCGGATTCCTCCCGCCCGAAGAACTCCCGCGCCAGCAGATAGATGCACGCCATGCCGCCCGCGACGCACAGCTGGCTCAGCAGGAAGATTGGCCAGTCGGCGTGTCCTGTCGCGGCCGTCGCCAGGCCGGCGATCCAGCCTGTGAGCGGCGGATGCTTGGCGTTGCCGAGCGAAAATCCGCTGCCCCAGGCGACGGCCTCCAGCGAATCCAGCGGCAGGACGGAATACAGCAGATCCGGGACAAGCGTCCACAGGACCAGGTGAAGCAGCAGGATCGCACCCAGAAGCCGCACGAGCAGCGGCTGTTCCTGGATTTTGAGCGGGGAAGATTTCATGACGTGGAGGCGGAATCTCTTTTTTTCCGGGGAAATTCTGTTCTCCCGCGGGCAGTTGCCAAGGGTGAAAAAAAGCAGGTCCTCGCGAACCTGCTTCAACTTTTATTCCGGTCAGTCCACCAGCTTGTTCAGCGGGAACTCCACGATGCCCGTGGCATTCAGTTCTTTCAGCTGCGGGATGAGCTCGCGGACCACAGCCTCGTCGACGATGGTGTTCAGCGCGAACCAGCCTTTTTCGGAGAGCGGAGACACGGTCGGACGCTGGAGGGCCGGGAGCTTCTGGAGAATGTTGTCCAGGTCCTTCTCCTGAACGTTCAGCATAAGCCCGACCTTGCCTTCGGCGTTGAGCACAGCCTTCAGAAGCATGGCGATGCGGCGGATCTTCGCGGCCTTGAACGGGTTCTCCAACGCCTTTTTGTTCGCGATGAAGCGCGTGGTGGTGGTGCAGAGCGTGTCGATGATCTTCAGGCGGTTCGCGCGCAGGCTGCTGCCCGTCTCCGTGATCTCCACGATGGCGTCGGCGAAATGAGGCGGCTTGACCTCGGTCGCTCCCCAGGAGAAGTCCACGCGGACGTTCTTCACATTGTTCGCGGCCAGATAGCGCTTCGTCATGCCGACGGCCTCGGTCGCGATGCGCTTGCCTTCGAGGTCGGCGGCGCACTTGATGTCGGAGTCTTCCGGCACGGCCAGGACCCAGCGCAGCGGGTTGCGTCCGACTTTGCCGTATACCAGCTCGCAGACTTCCTCGACGTCCGCCCCGGTCTCCTGGATCCAGTCGAATCCGGTCAGGCCGCAGTCGAGCATGCCTTCCTCCACGAACATCGCCATTTCCTGCGCACGCAGCAGCATGCAGTCGATCTCCGGGTCGTTGATGGTCGGGTACAGCGAACGCGAACTGATCTCGATCTTGTAGCCGGCCTTGGCGAACAGCGCGGTGGTGGCGGCTTCCAGACTTCCTTTCGGAAGGCCGAGGATCAGTTTGTCGTCTCTATTTTCCAGCATAGCAGGGTCTCCTTCTATGGTTTATTTTTTTCTTTTGTGGATGAGGATCAGGTACCACAGGATATAAAAAAGCCCCCGGTCCGGGGGTGAGAAAACAAATGGTGGTGTTTGCGCGAGAAAATCGGCGCAACACTTTGTTCTCAAAAACTTACAAAAGATTGATTTTTCCTTTCGGAAAAGTTGCGTGAACCCTCGACCTATTCGACCTTTCTGCCGAAAAAGATGAATAAAACGTCGAAAAATGAACAGAGAGTCCATAGGACAGAACGCGCTATACATATATTTTCGCTTCGTTGGTCGAGTGTTACGCGAAAAATCAGATTAAAAGAGCACAGGATAAAAACCGCGAGCACGGAAATCCATTCCAGTATTATAATATACACCAACCAAAAAATAATTCAAACTGATTTCATGTTTTTTGCCCCGGAGTTTTTTTTGTTTGACGATTGTAAAAGTAAACGCAGCGGTTAAAAGGTTGCATGATGCGTTTATTTGACTTTTATTATTTTTATGCTATATTACAAATATTCGAATACAGATGCATTAATGCGGTCCGCTTCCGGCATGGCTGCCGACCAGTTCAAACTCGGAGAAAGTTATACGATATGAGTGATTTCTGGATCAGGGTCTTCGCTTTCCTGCTGTTCCCCTGCAGCGGAAAAAAACGGAAGGAATTCCGCGCACGGCACGGCGAGACTGC
Organism: Victivallales bacterium; assembly: GCA_016285335.1. The sequence goes on from JAEEQO010000013.1 coordinate 10,809, forward strand.
CACATGGAACCGCAAACTGCGTGAAAAAGGCATCATCGGCCGCGGTTCCTACGTCAGCCTCGGCACGGTCATCAGCGACAAACGAACGCGGATCGGGAAATTCTGTTCGATCGCCAGAAACGTCATGATCGGCACGACCACACACCCGACCGGTTTCCTCACCACGTCACCGATCCCGTACCGGAACATGCACGGCGTAACAGAGGGGCTCGTTTTCCCGGACGACAAGCTCGTGAACTACACGTACTCCCGGCCCGTCACCATCGGCAACGACGTGTGGATCGGGATGAACGCGGTCATCATGGACGGGATCACAATCGGAGACGGCGCCATTATCGGTGCGGGGGCCATCGTGACGCACGACGTGCCGCCGTACGCGGTCGCGGTGGGAGTCCCCGCCCGTGTGACCCGGTACCGCTTCGACGAGGAAACGATCCGGCGTCTGCTCAAGGTGCGCTGGTGGGACCGGCCGGACGAGGTGATCCTGTCGCTGACGATGGATGATGTCGAGGGATGTCTGCGCCAGCTTGAAAGCCTGCCCGCGCCTCCGTCTCCGGCACAGTGACGGCGTTTCCGCTGTTTTCGCGGCGGATGCCACGGAAAAACAGGCATATAAGAAAAAAAACGCTTGCTTTTTTCAAAAAGAAGTGTATATTAAGAGCTACGTTTTCACAACGCGTCCGGACCGGCCGTATGCCGATCGTCCCGCACCAAACCAACCCCGCGGGCGGATGCGCACAACTGAACAAGAAGGTATCTTGCTCCGCGACAACCACATCCAACCGCGGAGGAAAAGAGCCGGAACAAAGAAAGGCGGATGGAACAATGGCCATCTCTGTCAAAGACCTGTTGGAAGCCGGGTGCCATTTCGGGCATCAGACGAAGCGCTGGAACCCCAAAATGAAAGATTTCGTGTACGGGGCGAAGAACGGTATCTCAATCATCGACCTCACCAAGACCATCCGCCAGATCGGCGATGCCTGCAATTTCCTGCAGCGTGAAGTCATGAAGGGCTCCCGCATCCTGTTCGTCGGCACGAAGCGCCAGGCGCAGCAGGTCGTCCGCAACGCCGCGGAAGAAACCGAAATGTTCTACATGTCCGAACGCTGGATGGGCGGCACGCTCACCAACATCGAAACGATCCGCAAGTCTGTCAAGAAGATGCGCGACATCGACGACATCGTGAACGATGAAGAGAACTCCAACCTGAAGAAGAAAGAGATCGTCCGCCTGGCGCGCCAGGGCGTCAAGCTCCATCGCGACCTCGACGGCATCGCCGACATGAAGCGCCTGCCCGACGTGGTCGTCGTGGTCGACGTCTGCCACGACGAGACGGCCGTGAAGGAAGCCAAGAAGCTCGGCATTCCGATCATCGCCATCGTCGACACGAACGGCAACCCGGACGACATCGCCTACCCGGTCGCCGCCAACGACGACGCCGTGAAGTCCATCAAGATCATCATGGACACCTTCGTCTCCGCCATCAACGACGCCCTCAGCCTTTACAAGGTCAAGGTCGCCGAAGACAAGGCCAAAGCCGAAGCCGAACGCGCCGAGAAGAAGGGCGCCGACGACAAGGCCAAGAGCGACGACGAGCGCCCCGCGCGCCGTCCGTCCCGCCGCCCCGCCGCCCGCAAGGACGCCGCTTCCGCCGACGGCGAGAAGAAGGCCGCCCCGCGCCGCAAGGCTCCCGCCAAGGAGGTCAAGGACCTCTCCGAACTCAAGAAATCCGATGTGAAACCCGAGGAGAAATAATCATGGCAGCCATCACTCCGCAAATGGTCAAGGAACTGCGCGACAAGACCGACGCAGGCATGGGCGAATGCAAGAAGGCCCTCATCGAAGCCGACGGCGACATCGAAGCCGCTGTTGATATCCTCCGCAAGGCCGGTATCGCCAAGAGCGCCCACCGCGCCGACCGCGCCACCGCCGAAGGCAAGATCTTCGTCGCCGTCGACGGCAACCAGGCTCTCATGCTCGAAGTCTGCTGCGAAACCGACTTCGTCGCCAACAACGAAAAGTTCCTTGAATACGGCAACGGCGCCGCGAAGAAGATCCTCGCGAACACCACCGGCGACGGCGACGTGACCGAGGCCGCGCAGAAGTCCGAAGAGACCGAGCTCGCAGCCCTGTTCTCCAAGTTCGGCGAGAAGATGATCATCCGCCGCGCCCTCCGCTACACCACCGACCAGAAGATCGCCTACTACATCCACTTCAACGGAAAGATCGGCGTCCTCCTCGACATCGGCGGCGAGATCGACGAAGCCGGCATCAAGAACACCTGCCTCCAGATCTGCGCCTCCAGCCCGCAGTACGTCAACGCCTCCGAGGTCCCGGCCGAAGCGATCGCCCACGAAAAGGAAATCGCCACCGCCCAGCTCAAGGAGAGCGGCAAGCCCGAGAACATCATCGAGAAGATCGTCGCCGGCAAGATCAACGCCTGGTACGGCGAGATCTGCCTCGTAAACCAGCCCTGGATCCTTGACAACAAGACCACCTTCGGCAAGCTCTTCCCGAAGGCCACCGTCAAGCGTTTCGCCCGCTGGGCCGTCGGTCAGTAATCGTTACTCCCGACCGTTTCTCTGAAACACCGAACCCGTTCCGGTTTCCGCCGGAGCGGGTTTTTGCATTTTACCGCGGCGGCACCCATCTCCTCCGCGCCTCGCGATAAAATGAACCTGTCGCTGAGTATGAGCGTGCCTATCGAGGCGTGGGCATATCTTATAAGAAACTCTGCCGTTCGCGTCTCGCGGTAATCAATGAATGTCGAGCGTAAGCGAGCTTACCAAGGCGGCAACGCCGCCCCCAGCGAAGCGGTTCCTTATCTAAGCATTTGCGAAAGCTGCCAAGACCTATGAACACATGTTATTCCAAAGCTTTTTTCCTAAATTCTTTTTCTGCTTTTTCAAGCCACTTCAAAGCTTCACGAAGATTTTTAGGTACTCCAATGCCATACAAGTATCGCTCATGAAGATCATTCATGGCATCAATGTTACCACCGTCAGCGGCTTTTCGATACCACTTCATTGCTTCACTAGTGTTTCCTCTTAGATCATAGAATATCGCAAGATTGTATTGGGCTACATTATCCCCCTGATTGGCCGCTTTCCGATACCATTTCATAGCCTCTGTATTGTTTTTTTCAAGGCCATATTTCCCATCTGCGTAGGAAGTCCCTAAAACAGTCTGTGCCTCCACATTACCTGCTTCAGCAGCCTTGAGAAGCCATATTATGGCTTCATCTTCATCCTTACCTAACCCGAAAGTTCCATTTGCTCGAATCAGAAATGCATTCCACTGTGATGCAACGTCTCCCTCTCTTGCTTTTAAAAACAACTTACATGTTAATATTTTGTCTACCCTTGAATTTAATCCTAATTCTCCAGACTTCTGATACCATTCCAACGCCTTAGAAAAGTCTTGTCGTTCTCCATCATTATAGTACAGATCTCCCAAGTGGATTTGTGCTTCTGGATGGTTTTGCATAGCTGCCTTTTGAAACCAAAAGAAAGCTTCTTCTTCTCGAGGGTTAACTCCTATTCCCGCCAAATAACATAAACCTAATCTAAATTGTGCCTCAAGATTATCTTGTTCTGCTGCTTTCCGAAACCATTTTACCGCTTCATCACTATCTCTTTTTATACCGTCTCCATTGTAATAGCATATTCCCAACAAAAGCTGTGCTTGGGCGTAACCTTGCTCTGCCCCTTTTTGAAAAAACTTGACAGCATCTTCATAACGATGTTCATTAATTGCTTTACTCCCCTTACTGTAATTGATTTCACCCATTGTTTTCTGATATTCAAGTTGAGCTTTTGCATGCCCAAGCTCTTCAGCTTTTTGAAAGAAACCAACAGCGTCTTCATAGCGATGTTCATTATATGCTTTCAGACCTTTTTCATAGTTGATTTCTCCCAGTGTTTTTTTTCGTTCGAGTTGAGCTTTTGCATGCCCAAGCTCTTCAGCTTTTTGAAAGAAACCAACAGCATCTTCATAGCAATGTTCATTATATGCTTTCAGACCTTTTTCATAGTTGATTTCTCCCAGTGTTTTTTTATGTTCGAGTTGAGCTTTTGAATGTCCAAGCTTCGCAGCCTTCTGAAAAAGATTAGACGCATCTTCATAACGATGTTCATCATATGCTTTTCTGCCTTTGTCATAGGTTATTTCAGACTTTGCTTTATTCAATTCTGCTTCAGTTTCTTGGCGTCCTTGTTCAAGCGCTTTTTGAAAGAAAGCAACAGCTTCTTCATATTTTTTTTCGTTGAATGCTTTTTTCCCTTTTTCATAATCTATTTCTGCCAATGTTTTTTTGTATTCAATTTGGGCCTTTACATGTCCCTTTTCTGTTGCTTTTTGAAAATACACAATGGCATCTTCATAGCGGTGCTCGTTGTACGCTTCCAAACCTCTTTTATAATCTTTTCCCGGGATGCTTTTTATATAGTTGAAGCCGCATAATGAAATCAAGACAACAATAAACACTGCGGACAAAACAACAATGCTCCGAGCTATTATCTTTTTTTTGTGCTCGGAATTGCCTGCTTTGGTTTCCTCTTGTCCGCGTGAATCAATGTGATTACAGCTTTTTATTTGATGGACGAAATGATTACTCGGTGAACTTTGGGGTATTGGAGCGATCTTTTGGGGGCTCCGAAGTGTAAATTTCTTCTCACAAACTGAACACTCGACATTTTGCCCGACAAGCGAATCGTCGACAGAATACTCCTGATTGCACCAAGGGCATTCAACCTTGATTTCCATAGCCCGACCTCCTGATATTTTGTTTGTTTATTCTGAACTAAAAAGCAAAAGCTACGCAAAGGAGGCCGGTATGCAGGCACAAAAAAAGCCGGACGCTTCCCCATGCGTGTACACGAGGGTCCGACCAAGAACCCGATCCCGAGACGACAGAGAAACGCCCAGCAGAAACGGAGACACAATGCTCCTGCTGGTATTTCGTGTTCGGGATCAAAAGATTTGTTGTAAACTTGGTCGGTTTTCGTGTACTTTTGATTGAAATACGGCTGAAATGAGCTTGAAACCGGCTTTCCGTTGGTCAGAAAAGCGATTCCAAAAATCAATTTACACCCTGTAACGTGAAAGTCAAGACGTTTTTCCGGCTTTTTCAGACAAAATATGAGGTTGATGAAAATTTGGACGCTTTTGCGTCCCGCTTCGCTGGGGGCGGCGTTGCCGCCTCGGTAAGCTCGCCGACGCTCGCACTTTTTTCTGACCGCGAGGCGCGATTGTAAATACTTTCAGAAAAGTTGCAACAGAAATGTAAATGGCATGCGTATGTGACGCTTCGCTAGGGGCGGCTGCGCCGCCTCGGTAAGCTCGCTTACGCTCGCACTTTTTTCTGACCACAAGACGCGCATGGCAGTGTTTTTTTGCCGGGGACACGAGCGTACGGCTGCAACTTCTTTCAATTTTGTTGCAACATACAGAACAAGGAAAGATGAGTGTTTTTTGCCGTGGATACGAAACTAGATTGCAACAACTTTCAATTTTGTTGCGGTAAAAAAAACGAAAGGAAAGGGTGCTTCGCTGGGGGGCGGCTGCGCCGCCTCGGTAAGCTCGCTTGCGCTCGCACTTTTTTATCTGATTGCGAGGCGCGCAAGCAAAGCTTAAAGGAAAGCAAAAGCTAACGTCAGGTTTTACGTTTATCGAATAGCAGGCTTAGGGGGGTGTCAGGCGTTTGGCTTTAGTCATTTATTTGGAAAGTGGAGTTTTTTCTCCTTCCCGCATTTGAAATTCGGGTTCGGCGTGCTATTGTATTCGTATTGATTCACAACCCCTTTTAACTCCAAGCATGATTCAAGGAGCTCACCCGTTTGCTCCGGGCGTCATTCGAGGAGTCCACACATCCACTCCAGGCACGATTAAGGAGTCCAGCATGCCCGAAAAGATCTATTTCTGCAACTTCCGCACGAAAATGAACGGCACTCCCCTCCCCGGCAAGCTCCACAACCTCATGGCGAAGGCCGGATTCGAGACGCTTGACCTGCGCGACAAGTTCGTGGCGATCAAGATGCACTTCGGCGAGCTCGGTAACCTCGCGTTCCTGCGTCCGAACTACGCGAAGGTCGTCGCCGACTTCGTGAAGCAGCGCGGCGGCAAGCCGTTCCTGACCGACTGCAACACGCTGTATCCGGGCTACCGCAAGAACGCGCTGGAACACCTCGAAACCGCCGACCTCAACGGGTTCGGCCCGCTCACCACGGGCTGCCACGTGATCATCGCCGACGGCCTGAAGGGCGACGATGACGTCGACCTGCCCGTCCCGAACGGCGTCCACTTCAAGACCGCGAAGATCGGGCGCGCCGTGTCCGACGCCGACGTGATCATCACGCTGAACCATTTCAAGGGGCACGAGCTGGCAGGCATGGGCGGCGCGATCAAGAACCTCGCCATGGGCTGCGCCTCGCGCGCGGGCAAAATGGCAATGCACAGCGACGGCAAGCCGGAGATCGACCGCGACCTCTGCGTAGGCTGCAAGATGTGCCTCAGGCAGTGCGCGAACAACGGCCTGGTATTCGACGCCGACGCCAGAAAGATGACCATCGACTACGACGCGTGCCTCGGCTGCGGGCGCTGCATCAGCGGGTGCCCGATGGACGCGATCCACGCCAGCTGGGGGCAGTCCGAAAAAGTCCTGAACGAGAAGATGGCCGAATACGCCGCCGCCGTCCTGAACGGCAAGCCGAATTTCCACATCAGCCTCATCTGCGACGTCTCGCCGAACTGCGACTGCCATGAGGAGAACGACGCGCCCATCATCCCCGACATCGGCATGCTCGCCGGATTCGACCCCGTCGCGCTCGACGTGGCCTGCTGCGACCTCTGCAACAGGATGCCGCGTCTGCAGGGCTCCTGGATGGACGACTGCGCGAAAGACGGCGACGTGTTCGACGACGCCCACGACAACACCCACTGGCGCGTCGTCGTGGATCATGCGATGAAAATCGGCCTCGGCACCGACCGGTACGAGCTCGTCAAACTCGACAAGTGAGTGATTATCGAGGCCGACATAGGAAAAGGGCTGCTACAAAACGGTAAGGTTTTGCAACAGCCCCTCCTACTCGATCCTGGAGGTTCTATCGGTAATCAGCCTGTGCTGTCAACGTTTTTTCGGCGGGGCGCCGTGCTTCTGCGTGCCGCCGGTCTTTGCTTCCTTTTTCTCAGGACGGGCGGTCTTCGCCGCTTCAACGCGGGGCGCGTCCTTCTTCTCCGGACGGGTCACGACCGTGCGGACGGGTTCGCGGCGCGGGGGATCGTGACGGACCACTACGGGTTCGCGGCGCGGCGTTTCGTGGCGGACCACCACCGGTGCGCGGCGGGGAGTTTCGTGGCGGACCACCACCGGTGCGCGGCGGGGAGTTTCGTGGCGGACGATCACCGGCTCATGACGCGGCGGTTCGTGACGGACGATCACCGGCGCGGGAGCAGGATGATGCTCGTTCAGGACGATGACCCTGTGCGGCCTGTGGTCCTGATGCCGGGGCGGAGGCGTCCATCTCGGCGGCGCCGCCGGACGCGGTTCCGCGCCGATCCAGTGCCAGATGTCGTGATAGTAGAGCCAGCCTTCATAGTACGGGATGTATTCATCCTCGTAAAGGATGTACTCGTACTCCGGGAGCCCGATCGGTTCCGCGCCCGTCACGATGACGGTGGCCTGCGGGGTCGTGACGACCCGCTGCGCGGCGGCGACGACCACGGGCTGCTGCTCCACGACGACCGGCTGCGCGGCGGCGACGACCACGGGCTGCTGCTCCACGACGACCGGTTTTTCCACGATCACCGTCTTTTCGACGACCACCGGAGCCGGAGGGGGTTCCACGATCGCCCGCACCAGGTTCACGATGTCGGTCGCGAGCCGGATGCCGTTGGCCGGGGGTTCATGGTGCGTTTCGTGTGCGAAGGCAGCCGGGGTGAGGATTACTGCGGCGGTGAGCGCCGCGCCGATCGCGAGTGTCTTGTTGATGGTCTTCTTGGTCGTGTCTCCTATGGTGGGAGGTTGATGATTTCAGTCCGGGAACCGAATGTTCTTGACTTCCTTATAATACTATACTCCGAATTATTCGTTTGTCAAATGGGTTTCAAACATTTTTTTCGATTTTTTTTGAAAAAAGTCGCGTTTGAGCTCAAAAAAGAGAAAAGAAAGACCGGATTTTCTCTTGACAAAGGGGGCTGAAACCGGATTACAGGTACTTTCCAGTCCAGGATTCCGGACAGCGGCGGATTTCTTCCGGTGTCCCGGTGAACACGATCCTGCCGCCCTCTTCGCCGCCTCCGGGTCCCATGTCGACGAGGTAGTCCGCGTGACGGATCACGTCCGGATCGTGCTCGATGACCACGACCGTCGCACCGTTCGCGATGAGGCGGCGGAACACGCCGAGGAGCGACTGGACGTCGAGCGGATGGAGCCCGATGGTGGGCTCGTCGAAGACGAACAGCGCGTCGGACTGGATGCGGCCCATTTCGCTGGAGAGCTTGAGGCGCTGCGCCTCGCCGCCGGAAAGGCTGGGCGTGGCCTCGCCGAGCGTGAGGTAGCCCAGGCCGAGCTCGTCCAGGACCGAGAGACGCTGCCGGACGAGCTTGAGGTCGCGGCAGAATTCGAGCGCGGTGCGGATGTCCATCGACATCAGGTCGGGGAGCGAGACGGCGCGTCCCGCCTTGTTCGCCAGCAGGATCTGGGCGGCGGACTTGCCGTAGCGGGAGCCGCGGCAGTCGGGACACGGGATATCCACGTCGGGCAGGAACTGCACGTCGAGGCTGATGAGGCCGGTGCCGTCGCAGGTCGGACAACGGAGGCTGCCGGTATTGTAGGAGAAATCGCCGGCCTTGCGGCCGAGCCGCTTTGCGTCGGGCGTGCGCGCATAAATCTTGCGGAGTTCATCGTGAACGTTCGCGTAGGTCGCCACGGTGGAACGCACATTGATGCCGATGGGCGTGGCGTCGATGAGCTTGACCTGCCGGATGCCTGCCGGTTCGACCTCGCGCACGTGGGCGGGAAGTTTCCGCCCGGCGAGCTTGGCCTGAAGTCCGGGAATGAGGCTCTCCAGCACGAGCGTGGTCTTGCCGGACCCGGAAACGCCCGTGACCACGGTGAGGCGGCCCTGAGGCAGCTCCACGTTCAACGGTTTGACCGTGTGGATCGCGTCCGTGGCGAGGCGAATATGCCCAAGATCAAACAGCTTTTTTTGGGGGCAGACAGGTGCGGGAATCGCCGGCTTCGCCCGCAGGAACGGCGCGATCTGCGAGGCGGGATCCGCGCAGATCTCCGGTACGGAGCCCTGCGCGATGACGCGGCCGCCGCCCGCTCCGGCTTCCGGCCCGAGCTCGATGATCCAGTCCGCGCCGGAAAGCAGCTGCGTGTCGTGGTCCACGAGCACGACGGAATTGCCGTCCGCGACCAGGTCCCGCATGACGCCCGTGAGCCCGACGAGATTCGCCGGATGCAGCCCGATCGAAGGTTCGTCCAGCACGTACAGCACGCCCGTCGTGCGGTTGCGGACCGCCCGCGCCAGCTGCATGCGCTGGCGTTCGCCGGTGGAAAGCGTGGAGGCCGCCCGGTCGAGCGTGAGGTAGCCCAGCCCCAGGTCAAGCAGACGTTTCGCGACCGTGCGGAACGATTCGCAGATGCTCCGCGCCATCGGGCGCATTTCGTCCGGCAGGGAGGCGGGGATGCCGTCCACCCAGACGGCAAGGTCCGTGAGGCTCATCCGGCATGCCTCGTCCAGCGCGATTCCGCGCAGAAGCGGAGCCCGCGCCGCCTCGGAAAGCCGCGAACCGCCGCAATCCGGGCAGACGTCTTCCTTCAGGAACTTCGCCACGCGCTTCATGCCATTCTCGTCCTTGACGTTCCGAAGCGCGTTTTCGACCGTGTAGACGGCGTTGAAGAACGTGAAGTCCATCTCGCCGGACTCCCCGGTCTTTTTACTCTGATAGATCATGTGGTGTTTTTCGGGCGGGGCATGGAACACGATGTCCTTTTCCCGCGCGGTGAGTTCGCGGAACGGCACGTCGGTGCGGACACCCAGGTCGCGCGCCATGTCCTTCATCAGCGACCACATCAGCGACTGCCACGGGGCGACCGCGCCCTCGTTGATCGACAGCGAATCGTCCGGCACGATCGTGCTCAGGTCCACGTTCCGCACGATGCCCGTGCCGTCGCATTTCCGGCAGGCGCCCTGGCTGTTGAACGCGAGCCCCTCCGCGCCGGGGGCATAGAACCGCGCGCCGCAATCCGGGCAGACCAGCTCCTGTTCGGCGGCCACGGCGAGCGTCGGCGGCAGGTAATGCCCGTTCGGGCAGCGGTGGCTCGCCAGACGCGAATACATCAGCCGGAGATTGTTCAGGAGCTCGGTGCCCGTGCCGAACGTACTGCGGATGCCGGGCACGCCGGGACGCTGGTGCAGCGCCAGCGAGGCCGGCACGTGCAGGATCTCGTCGACCTGCGCTCTGCCCGCCTGCGTCATGCGCCGGCGCGTGTACGTGGACAGCGCCTCCAGGTAGCGCCGCGAGCCTTCGGCGTAGAGGACGCCCAGCGCGAGCGAGGACTTGCCGGAACCGGAGACGCCGGCGATGCCGACGATGCGGTTCAGCGGGATGTCGACGTCGATGTTTTTGAGGTTGTGGACCCGCGCTCCGCGGACGTTGATGCTGTCGATCATGATGTGTCTCTGTGTTTTCCTGTTCGCCGTTCATTTTAATCTAGTGCCTCTGCCGTTTTTTTCAAGTGAAAAAGCTCCGGTCCACTCCAAAAAGAAACGATGTCCGCCCATGCGGCCGCGTCGTCTTTTCGAAGCGGATTCGCAGGTTTGAACCATCGACCGCGTTTGCATTCCTCCATGAACGGTGGTATATTACACAAAAAAACAAACTTCGGAAGGAGACGATATTATGCTGAAAGCCGGTTTGATCGGATGCGGAAACATCAGCGGGGCATACCTGCGCAACAAAGACGTGTTCCGGCACCTTCGCGTGGTGAAATGCGCGAGCAGGCGGATCGAATCCGCCCGCTCGACCGCGGAACAGTTCGGACTTCAGGCGGTCACGGTCGACGAGCTTCTGCGCGACCCGGAGATCGACCTGATCCTGAACCTGACCACGCCGGACGCCCACGCGGAGATCAATCTGCGCGCGCTGGAGGCCGGGAAACATGTCTACACCGAAAAACCGTTCGCGGTCACGCGGGAGGACGCCAGAAAGGTCCTGCGTCTGGCCTCGGAAAAAGGCCTGCGGACCGGCTGCGCCCCGGACACGTTCCTGGGCGGCGGACACCAGCTCTGCCGCAAGCTCATCGACAGCGGCGCGGTGGGGAAGATCTCCGGCGGCTGCGCCATTATGGCGAACCGGGGCCCGGAAGGCTGGCATCCGAACTCCGGGTTCTACTACCTGAAAGGCGGCGGCCCGCTGATGGACATGGGGCCGTATTACATCACGGCGCTGGTCAATCTGCTCGGCCCGGTGAAACGCGTCGCCGGGTTCGGCGGCCGCGCGGTCGATCTGCGCCTCGGACGCGACGCCAATCTGGGCAAAACGTATCCGGTGGAGGTCGACACGCACTTCGCCGCCGTGCTGGAATTCGCCTCGGGAGCCGCCATCAACCTGACCATGAGCTTCGATGTCTTCCGCCTCAGCGGGCAGATGGAGAACTGCATCGAACTGTGGGGGCTCGACGGCGCGCTCCGCACGCCCGACCCGAACACGTTCAACGGCGAGGTCCGCTTCGCGAACGCCGGCACAAAGGACGGCTGGGAGACGCCCGAAAACACGTTTATCTATAACGATAACATGCGCCTGATCGGGTTGGCCGACATGGCCGCCGGGATCGAACTCGGGCGTCCGCACCGCTGCAGCGGCGAACTGGCGTATCATGTGACCGACGTGATGTGGTCCATCCTCGAATCGGCGGAAACGCGGCAGACGGTCGCGCCGGAAAGCACGTGCGCCCGTCCGGCTCCCCTCCGCGAAGGGCTCGCCCCCGGCGAGCTGGACTGAAGCCGCGCCTTAAAAATGCGCCTCAGAACTTGATCTGGTATGGGTAGACGGCCGGGCCGTTGGAGGGACGACCCCAGCCGAACGATTCCGGGCGGTATTCCTTCGTCGGACACCCCACGACCACGAGGTAGAGGCGCTTGATATTGCCCGGATTTTTATAGGTTAAAGTCTTCTCGGCCTCGGAATTTGCGCCCAGATAGGTCGGGTTGTTGTCGTTGTCCACGGCCACGAGGCCGTAACGCCAGCCGATGTTGTCCTGCGTGGGGAGTCCCCGGAACTGAACCTCGACGGTCTGTCCGGCGGCGGGGAGCCTGATCTCGTCGACGTTGAACCCGTAGGTCTGAGGCGGATTGACGGGCCGGAGCCAGCCGTTGCCCGCGTCGCGGAGTTCGCTTTTCATCTCGCAGGCGTAGCGCACGCTGTCCTTGCGCTTGTCGGGGAAATCGAACGTGACGAGGCGGCTGTAGCAGTCGAGCAGCTCGTCGCCCATCTTTTTGACGTCGACCTTGTACATCCGCATGTACGTCTGCGCGAAGTCCTCTCCGGGCCTCGCGCCGCGGAACATGTCCGCCATGTACGTGATGCCGTGCAGGAAGCTCCAGTATTCCAGCACGAACGGCGCGTGGTACATGTTGTCGCTGTGAAACAGGCTGAGGTGGATGCGCTGCTTGAAGTCCTGCCAGTGGTAGTTTTCGTCGGTGGTCCACTTCGGGTTCACGTTCCACAGCATCCACTGCGCGGAAGTCTCGAAGATGCCGCCCCCGCCGCCCTGCGAAAGCCCGTCGCTCGAAATCTGAATCTGGAAGCAGTGGCCGAGCTCGTGGGCGATGCAGTTGAGCGTTTTGTCCTGAATGCGGTTGGGCGCGACCCACAGCGCGCCGATCACGCCGTCGTAGGAGCCCCCGTAGGCGGTCCCTTCGAGCGAGTAGTTGATCATGACCATCATGCGGTATCGGTCGGCCTTGCTCCCCGGCTGGAGGAAGCCCATCATGTCGCGGTAGACGTTGTAGAAATACTCCACGCGCGAAAGCAGGTTGTCGAGGTCGACCGTCATCTTCTGCCCGTTCAGGGGAGGGGCCTTGCTCAGATCGTCGCCGAATCCTTTTTCCCAGAAGCACACCACGTTCGGAGTGCATGCCATGCGGTAGTAACTCCATTTGGAATCGCGGCTGGTGAAGTCGTTGTCGCGGAGTTCCTGCGGGATGTAGATCTCTTTCCCCTTCGGCAGCGTGTAGCCCGGCGTCGACTGGGCACGGGCCGTCGCGACGCCCGCGAAGATCAGCAATGCGATGAACAGACGTTTCATATCGGAAAACCTCTTTTTTCGGATGGTTTTTTGTTTCTGCCGGAGAACCGCCGGACGCGTCACGGGGTGATGTAGATGACGTTCTCCGCGAAATCGGTCTTGACCGGGAGGAACGCGAGTACGGCGCTGAGCTCGCCGATGAACTGATGGTCCCGCACTTCGAACTCGAAGTTGGTCAGGCTGGATTCCGAACCGTCGTCGAGGAATATCTCGGTGAATCCTTCCGCGAGGTAGAGCGTGCGTTCTCCGGCTTTCACCACATAGATGCGGCCCCAGGCGTATTTGAGCTGCGGGATCGGCGATTCGCGGCCGAATATCATCTTGTAACTTACAGGTACGCCCTGTTTGATCAGTTCATCCAGCACGGTGAGGATGGGACAGACGACGCCCGTGGCGGAATCGGGGCGGAACGGCTTGCTGTAGGCCGGGAACTCAACCGGCTTCGAGCCGACGTAGACCGCGCAGGGCCTTGCGTTCGGATCGTCCAGCACGGGTGCGGGGCCGGACCCGGACGCGGCGACGTATTCGACGGGCTTGAAACGGCCGGGCGGGATTTCATCGTTATACGAGCCGAACCCGCCGTCCGACAGGTCGGCGGCGCGTGCCTCGATCGTCGCCTCCGCTTCGAACGCGGGCGACTTCATGTCCGGGGTGTCGATTGCGGCTGAACGCGCCTTGAGCGTGATCCTGCCCTTCTCGCGTGTGGCGCGGACGAACACGCGGTTCACGCCGCATTCCGCGAAGACATAATTCTTGTGGATCACGGAATCCTTGCCGAACTTGCCGGAATTGTAGCCGCCGAGGAAGACTCCAGGCCCTTCGAGCGTGAAGTCGATCCGGCGGGAATCGCACGGGCAGACGCGCCCCTTGTCATCGACTACGGCGACATCGAAGAACGCGATGTCCGCGCCGTCTGCAAAGAATCCGCTGGGGCCGGTCACAGGCGTGAGGCGGATCCCGGCGGGCGCTCCGGCGCTTTCGATG
>JAEEQO010000197.1 GCA_016285335.1 Victivallales bacterium
GGAGCCCGGGGCGCCCCCCGGCGTTCCCGAAGTTCTCGGAACGCTACGGAGGCAAGACCGGCGCGGTGATCACCGCAGTCGGCGTGATCTCCGGCATCGCCAAGTGCGCGGGCATGGACGTGATCCCCGTGGAAGGTGTCACCGGCTACATCGACACGAACTACGAAGGCAAAGCCGAGGCGGCGATCCGCGCGATCGAGGACCACGATTTCGTGTATGTTCACCTGGAAGCCATCGACGAAACCGGGCACGAAGGCCGTCTCGACCTCAAAATGCAGGCGATCCGCGACTTCGAAAACCGCATCATCAAACCCGTCGTCGAGGCGCTTCAGGGACGCGGCGTCACGTTCGCCGTTCTCCCGGACCACCCCGTCCCGCTCTCCATGCGCCAGCACACGCGCACCCCGGTCCCGTTCTCCATCTGGGGGCCGCATATCCAGCCCGATTCCGTCACGGAATACTCCGAAAAGGCCGCGCCGAACGGCTCGCTCGGGTTCATGACCGGCGACGCATTCATCCGAATGGTGCTGGACCTCTGAGAAGATAAAGACGAAGTCCTCTGTGCGCGAGCGTAACCGCGCGCAATTTCAGCACACTCCGTGTGTGCTGACCCGTCAAAAAAACAGGGTGCCTGCCAGCTCGTGGGAGGCATCCTGAACATTCGTTTTTTTGGGGGGATCAGAAATTGCCGCGGCCTCTGCCGAATCCGTTGTTGAAGCTCATTTCGGCGCCCGGCATTCTTCTGACTTCGTTGAAGTCGCCCGGGTCAGGCATCATCCCGGGACCGCCTATGTACGCCGGAGGCATCATCCCGGGACCGCCCATGTACGCCGGAGGCATCATCCCGGGACCGCCCATGTACGCCGGAGGCATCATCCCGAAACCGTTGTTGAAGCCCATGTCGGCGTCATAATCCGTCTCGAAGCCGTCGTAGTAGGGGTCGATCTTTTCCATGGTGATCTCAGGATAGGTGTCCTGAGCTTTCGTTTCCTTCGCTCTGAGGGCTTCGAGCCGCTGGACGCGGCGTTCCGCGGCGGAAATGCGCTTCGGCGCGGTCTCCTCGACCACGACAGGTTTTGCCGAAGTGTCGGCGCCGGAGTGAATGATGCGGACGGCGCCGAAGATCGCGGCGGGCAAAACGGTAAGAGCGACTGCCGCAACGATCGCTGCGTTCAGGAGCGGATTCGCGGGCTCCGTCTTGGCTGAGCGTAAACAGGATGATTTATTCATGTCGGATGATTCCCTCTTCAACAAAATTTAATTTCTCCAAAGTGGAGCTTTTAGATTATTTAATTCATGAAGTAAAATAGCACGTCCATCGAGAAAAATCAAGCGGAAGAAGTAAAAAAACCATGTTTTTTCCGGGAATCGTTTCCGGTCGCCTGTGCCCCGGACTGTCTCACACGTCATCGCCGTTCCTTTTTTTGATTGTTTTAAGGCGATCCCGTTTGCTTTTTATTGTTGCGGCGGTATAGTATGGTATCTTTTTAATCGGAACAGCGTCTCCGAAGCCGCACCAACCAAAGAAAGACCGCAAAAATGAACGCAAAAAGCCGCTTCTCCGTGCTCTGCACCGTTTCCGCCATGCTGATCGCCCTGAATTGCGCTGCCCAGGCCCCGGCAGCCGCTGCAACTCAGTCGGCCGCTCAGCCCCCATTGCAGACCGCATCCGCTCCGAAGGAATACAAGCCGACCGGGAACCCGATGTTCTCCCACAAATTCACCGCGGACCCGGCGCCGGTCGTGATCGGCGATACGCTGTGGATGATCACCAGCCACGACGAGACCGCGCCCAACGGACGCCTGAACCGCAATTTCAGGATGCGCGACTGGTGCCTCTTCTCCACGAAGGACATGAAGACCTGGACGGAATACCCGACTCCGCTGTCCGTGGACGAGTTCAAGTGGGACGGCACGCACACGGCGTACGCCGCGCAGATGATCCCGCGCGACGGCAAGTATTACCTCTACATCAGCACGAACGGCAACGGCATCGGCGTGGCGGTGGCCGATAAGCCGGAGGGGCCGTACAAAGACCCCATCGGCAAGCAGCTCGTCACGCCGAAGGACTGTTTCGCCACGACGCATTCGTGGGCGTGCATCGACCCGACCGTGATGATCGACGACGACGGCCAGGCGTGGCTCGTGTGGGGCAACCGGAAATGCTATTATGCCAAGCTCAAGAAGAACATGGTCGAGCTCGACGGCCCGGTGAAGACGCTGGACATCGACCTGAAGGACATGCCGTTCGAGGAAGGCCCGTGGATCTTCAAGCACAACGGCAAATATTATCTGGTCTACGCCTGCGGCAATCCCGAGAAGCTCGCCTACGCGATCGGCGACAAGGTCGACGGCCACTTCGAGGCGAAAGGCATCCTGATGGAGCGGTCCGGCAACTGCGGCTCCAATCATCCGGGCGTGGCGAACTTCAACGGCGAATGGTATCTGTTCTACCACACCGGAGCCAACGGCGGCGACTTCAACCGCGCGGTCTGCGTCGACAGAATGACGTTCAACGAGGACGGCACCATCAATCCCGTGCCGTTCTCGAAGGAAGGCATCTTCGGCGCCGCCGACCAGGCGAAGAAATAAGCGTTCGGAATCCTTAACCCCTCAAAAACCGTCGCTATGAGAATCTTATTCGTCTGCCACGGGAATATCTGCCGCAGTCCCATGGCGGAGTTCGTGATGAAAGACATGGTCCGTAGAAACCGCCTCGAGAGCCTGTTCGAGATCGCGTCCGCGGCGACCAGCCGCGAAGAGCTCGGCAATCCGGTCTATCCGCCTGCACGAAGGAAGCTCGCGGAAAACGGGATCGCCTGCTCCGGGCACCGCGCCCGGCAGATGACGAAGGCCGATTATGAGGATTATGACCTGATCGTCTGCATGGACCAAAGAAACATCCGCAACGCGCTCCGGATCACGGGCGGAGATCCCGAGCGGAAGATCGTGCTGCTCCTCGATTACGCGGGCCGTGCCGGCGAGGAAGTCGCCGATCCGTGGTATACCGGCGACTTCGATGCGACGTGGAACGATATCGTGAGCGGGTGCGAAGGGCTTCTCGAACAGCTGAGCCGGGATTGACGGGCAGCCGCCGTCCTCGGGATCGGCCATATCGGGATCCATCTGGCGCATGCAAAAGAGGCAAACAAAGGGCGTTAAGGTCAAGCATGCCGGAATCCGGTCGGAAGCGCAGGCGGCACGCTTGAAAACGCGCCGGAGAGAAAGTATATTATTACGATTGCTCCTTCCGCACCATACGGAATCGCGATCCTGATTGCGGGCGTGTTTTGATGGAGCATCAGCGCAATTTTGGAGATCGAATATGAAAGTGATCGGACAGCAGCGAAACAGCCGGATGTGCGTGATCTGCGGACTGGACAACCAGTTCGGGGTCCGGGCTCCATTCTACAACATGACCGACGGGAGCGTCGCCTCGCCGTTCCGCTACCGGGCATGGCATCAGAGTTATCCCGGACGGGTCCACGGCGGCATGATCACCGCCATGCTGGATGAGATGGGGCTCCGCGGGCTGTGGGCCGCGAAAAACGATGACACGGAATTCGGCGTCACCATTTCCCTCGAAACCCGTTACCGGAAGCCTGTCCCCTACGAAACGGAGCTTCTTGCCACGGGGAGGCTGATCGAGGACCGTTCCAGGCTGTTTGCCGTGGAGGCGCGGATCCTGACGCCGGACGGCGAGCTGCTTGCCGACGGGATCATCCGCTATCTTCATCTGGCCGTCGATAAGATCGCCGAAGGCGCTTCCGTTCACGAAGAAATGCCCTACAGCCCGGAATGCACGATCTCGGATCTTCAGGTCCCGGAGTGATCCCCGGTGAATGATCGTCCGGCACAGAAGATGTCGGATGAATTCGATTTGAAACGATGATCTTGTTTAGGGGATCGATTCACCGGGGGAGAGCGATCTCCGGATCCAGCGGTCGAGAAAGTCCATTTGCTCCGGCGTGTGGAACCAGTGTTCGCCGCCGGGCATGACCGTGAGCGAAGCACCGGTCCGGGCGGCGAACGCGGCCATTGTTTCGGGCGAAGTCAGGCTGTCGCGCTCTCCATACAGAATACGGGTCGGGACGGTCCATTGCAGCGGATGACGGCGCACGTCGCAGAGCCAGTCCCAGGACAGCGTCTCCCCGAATTCCGTCGGGATCTCCTTTCGGACGCGGAGTTCGTCTTCCGTGACATTCGCCCATGCCATCATGTCCGAGATCAGTTTTTCCATGTCGACCACGGGAGAAATGAACAGCGCGCGATCGACCTGCCGTGCGGAAAGAGCGGACATGGAGAAGAAGGCGCCGATGCTGTTTGCAATCAGCGTCAACGGACCGCGGTCCGCCCGCAGGGGTTCGAAAAACCGCGGGAACTCCTCGCGAGCCTCCCACGGAGTCCGCGCCCCGTAATCGAACCCGATGACCTCGGCTCCCGGAAAAAGCGGCCTGTAATGCTCCGCCTCGTCCGCGCTGCCGCCCTTTCCGTGCACATAAACGACCAGGTTTTTCATACAATGCCTTCCGTTATCTCCGGAATCCAGCGATGCGGAAAACGATCCGATCTTACTTGAACTGCACCCAGTCGACGTGCATCAGGACGCCGTCGGGCATCGTGACGAAGAGATTGTGCACGCCCTTCAGCTGCTTCAGGACGGCGGCGGAGGCGTCCTGCCATTCGTCTTTTGCATTGACCGGGATCCGCGCGATCAGGTCGCCGTCCACGGCGTCCGCATGGAACTCGATGACCCCGCTGCCGCCGACGCGCGCGAACACGTGGACGATGGCAGTCGACAGGTCTTTTTCGCCGAAATCCACGCGGTCGTATTCGATCCAGATCGGACGGCGGTAGTTGTCTTTGTTGCGGAACACGGTCTTCCATCCGGCGAACGGGTCTTCCGTGCGGTTGTATTCGACCCATACGTGATTGGAGTCGCCGATGGCGGAATAGCGGTCGATCTGGATCTTGTTGGTCGCCGGCGTGACGCCCACGCCGCGCTGCGTCGGCACGATCTGCTGGATGGTGCCGTCTTCGTTGAACGTCAGATATTCGGCGCAGATGGAACGGTTCACGTCGTGTTCGCGGCAGTAGTCGTTGTGGTGGTAGAAGAAATACCACTGGCCCTTGTACTCCACCACGGAGTGATGGTTGGTCCAGCAGTCCGTGTTCTGCTCCATGATCTTGCCTTTGTA
>JAEEQO010000014.1 GCA_016285335.1 Victivallales bacterium
TTCCTGTCTTCAAGCCTTGACAAAACGATAACAAAGGCTTATTTTATGGTAACGAAGAATCGCATCCGGCGGTTCTTATCCGTTAACAGCCGAACACTATCGCGAAAATGAATTGATAGAGGTTCCCATAAGGAAAGAAAACCCGAAAAAGTGTTTTTTTTATCTGTTCCGGGGTTGATTTTTGCTCCCATGCGGTGTATGTTTTAGTCAATAATTTTTAAACACAACTATCTCCCAACATAAAACCAACGAAAGGACCAAAAACAATGGTTAGCACCCTCAACTGGATTCTCCTGGCGCAGGCTGAAATCACCGAAGCGGTGAACTCCGCCTTGGAATCCAACCCGCAGGTCGCCGAAGCCGTCGCGAACGCAACGAAGTCGGCCTCCGTCAAGCTCCACTGGCTCGACTGGGCCGTGATCATCGGCTACTTCGCGATCATCGCGGGCGTGGCGATCTACGCCTCCAGAGGCCAGAACACGGCTTCCGACTTCTTCCTCGGCAGCCGCAACATCGGCTGGTTCGCCATCGGCGGCAGCCTCTTCGCCAGTAACGTCGGTTCCGAGCACATCGTCGGTCTGGCCGGTTCCGGCGCGAACACCGGTCTCTCCCTCGCCCACTGGGAACTCCACGCATGGGTCCTGCTCATGCTCGGCTGGGTCTTCGTCCCGTACTACTATCGGTCGAAGGTCTTCACGATGCCGGAATTCCTGGAAAAGCGCTTCAGCCCGACCGCCCGCTGGATCCTCTCCATCATCTCCCTCGCGGCCTACGTGCTGACGAAGGTGTCCGTGACCGTCTACGCCGGCGCCCTCGTGTTCAACGTCCTGTTCCCGGACTTCAAGATGGCCGGCCTCGACGCCTTCTGGTGCGGCGCTCTGCTCACCATCATCCTGACCGGTATCTACTCCGTGTTCGGCGGTCTCCGCGCCGTCCTCTACACCGATGCCTGCCAGGCCATCATCCTGCTCCTCGGCTCCATCTTCATCCTGTACTTCGGCCTGAACCTCCTCGGCGGCGACAACGGCGGCGTCATGGAAGGCTGGGGCAAGCTCCGCGACTTCACCGCGACGAACGCCTCCAAGTACGCGCTCTGGCACCCGCTGTCCGATAAGGACTTCCCGTGGCTCGCCATCTGCATCGCCTCCCCGATCATCGGTATCTGGTACTGGTGCACCGACCAGTACATCGTCCAGCGCACCCTGGCTGCCAAGAACCTGACGATCGCCCGCCGCGGCACGATCTGGGGCGCTGCCCTGAAGGTCCTGCCCGTCATGATCTTCCTCATCCCCGGCCTCATCGGCGCCGCCCTCAACGCGCAGGGCTCCATTCACCTCCCGGTGAAGGAAGCCAACGGCGTGATCGGCATCGACGGCGACAGAGTCTTCCCGACCCTCGTCACCGCTCTGCTCCCCGCCGGTCTCCGCGGCCTCGTGATCGCCGGCCTGCTCGCCGCCCTCATGAGCTCCCTCTCCTCCCTCTTCAACTCCTCCGCGGCCCTCTTCACGGTCGACATCTATCAGAAGCTGAAAAAGGAAGCCTCCGAGAAGGAACTGGTCTACGTCGGCAAGATCGCGACCACCGTGGTCGTCGTCTGCGGCCTCATCTGGATCCCGATCATGAAGCAGGTCGCCCAGGGCGGCGGCGGTCTTTACGACTACCTGCAGAACGTCCAGAGCTTCCTCGCTCCGGCCATCACCGCCACGTTCCTGCTGGGCATCTTCTGGTCCCGCATCAACGCCAAGGGCGCCGTCTGGGGCCTCACCGTCGGCTTCATCCTCGGTATGGGCAAGCTCACCATCCAGACCTTCTGGGGCGACGGCAAGCTCACGAGTCCCTCTTTCCTCTATGAAATCGGCGCGTACAACGCCTACTATGCCTGCGGTATCCTCTTCCTCGCCAGCGCGGTCACGCTCATCGTGGTCTCCCTGCTGACCAAGCCGCAGGATCCCGAGCAGATCAAGGGCCTCACCTTCGCCTCCATCAACAAGGAAGAAGTCCGCGCCTCCATCCACCCGGTCGACATCGTCACCACGCTCATCGTGGTCGCCATAATCCTGACCATCTACCTCTACTTCTCCTTCTGGACCGTCGGCCACGAACCCGCGGCCGTCCAGGCTGCCCAGGACCTCGCCAATCAGGCGGGCGCTCTCCTGAACTGAGCCTGACCGGACTGAAAGTATCTGGTCTTTCCGCCGCCGCCCGGCTTGTCCGGACGGCGGCTTTTCCGTCTCCGCATTCCGGCTTTTTCAACGAAAGAGATCTTTTTCGGATCGCGGCTTGCTTTTTTCGAAAAACCGGATATAGTATTGTATCCCGCACGAGAAAACCGCGCCGATCCCGTTATCCCGCTTCGGCCCCTCAATCTTTCAAACAGAAAGGTACATCATGAAAAAATCGCGTGTTGCAAATGTCGTCATGGCCGCGCTCGTGGTGCTGACGACGAACGGCTGTTCCCTGTTTGCCCCGAAAAGCGAGACGGTTTCCGTCAATTCCGAACCGCAGGGAGCGCAAGTGTACGTGAACAACACCCTCAAGGGCACTACGCCGTGCAGCGTCTCCGTGCCGTGCAGGGAAGCGAACATCATCGTCAAAAAAGACGGCTACAACACGCAGGTCTACACGATCGGACATTCGCTGGGCACGTGCGGAATCCTGGACATCGTGGGCACGGTCATGTTCCTGGTCCCCGTCTTCGGGCTGCTCTCTGACGGCGCCTATACCCTCGACCAGCACACGATTCACGCTCCGCTGACGAAAAAGGCCGCGGGCGAATAAGAGACAAAGTCTCCCGCGGTAGTGCCGGGCGGCGCTCCGGCACAAATAATATAGAAAGTTTTGAGACTTTCTCCGCCACACAAAAACGCTTCCCCGAGCTCGGAGAAGCGTTTTTCTTTCATGGGATTTGAGGCGGATTCTTTTCAGGGCATCTCGATTGATTCGGGCGGATGGATTTTCAGCAGATGGGCAAAAAGACAATGCAGGAAGATTTGAAGATGGCTACCTGAAAACGTAACCATCAAAAATCTTGCAAATTGGACTTTGCCCAGATGCGAAAAGCCGCCGGACACAATCAATTGAGGTGCCCGTTATAACGACAGATCGTCGTCGTCCTCGTTCACCCGTGCCGTGCGCTGCGAGGTGCGCCCGCCGATGAGGCTGCCGCCGGAACCGCTGCCGGACGAGGCGGTGGAACGCACCACGCGCCAGATCGGACCATAGGGGTTGAACTCGGGATAATCCTGCCGCGGCTGTTCCGGCAGATCCAGCGTCGTGCGGAACAGCGTCAGGCGGCCGGAAGAATCGTCCATGAGCGGCTGGTTGTTGTCGTCGAGCCGTTCGATATACAGCGCCTGGCTGTAGTGGCCGCCGGGGATTTCCGAGATCAGAACCTCGATCGGATAGACCTGGCCCTCCACGACCGAGATCGGCAAACCTTTCGCGAGGTCGTACGCCGCACGGGAATCGCCGTTTCGAGCAGGATAGACATCCAGTTTCAGCTGGCGGTAAAGCGAGCTTCTGTTGCGGATTTCATTGGAGCTGTCGCTCTTGAGCGACCTCAGGTTGGACGCGTTGCGGTCCATGGTCCAGTATTCCCCGGTCGAGAACGAGGCGCAGCCGTAGTCCAGCACGATCTCCTTGTTGAAGCGCACGAACATCACATCGTCCGCGGCGCCGAGGAAACGGAATTTGCCGGTGAACGGCGCGACCACATTGCCGGAATAGATGCAGACCCACGCCGCAGCATTCACCTCTTTTTCGCAAAGGTATGCTTTCGGCGCTTCCCCGGCCAGGATCGTTTCCGTGAAGAAGCAGGAAGTCCACAGGCGGGTCGACGAGCTGTAGTATTTGTCAAGTGCCGGATAGTGGACGCGGCCGTCGTTGTCATAAGCGCGCTGCCAGGAGCCGTTCACGAACTCGCGCATGAGGCGCATCACGATGGGAAAGCGGCTCATGTTCAGTTCGCCGCCGCCGGGGTCGTTCCGGAATTCGTCGCTGGGCTGACGGTTGCGCGTCTGCTTCAGGTCGTAGAGCACCCCTTGCAGCATGCCTTTCAGGTTGCCGCGTCCGTCCCCATCCCCGCCGTCGCCCATCTTGCCGCCGCCGGGGCGTCCGAACGGCAGCACGCCTTGAAGCTTCAGAGCGGAATTGCTGTCCGGGATCGTGAGCGGCGTCGAAATGTCGATGTCAGTCATCATCTCCACCTCCGACACGCCCACATCTTCCATCTGCTGATTATTGGACTCGTAGCGGTCGAGATTCGGGCTTGACGTATCCATCACCGTCGTGTCGGACGGCATGGGTTCCTCCTCGGGCGGAGGCAGCACGGGTTCCATCTCCGTGATCTGGACGGGGTCGATATCGTCCTTCACCGCGTTCGGCGCGATAAACACGAGCGTGCCGAGCAGCACGATCAGCAGGATATGGAACGCAAGCGAAAAGACCGGCCCGGTAATGTGCTGGCGGACAATATCCATCCAGTTCGCCGGAGCGGCGGGAACCGCATCGGTTTCCGGTTCGGACGCAGGGACTTGCGGTTGTACGGGTTGCATCATCGTTTCTGCCTCAGAAAAAGTTCGCGTATTTCAGGCGGGAAAAACGTTCAGGCGGAATGAGCCTGAAACTCGTGTCTATAATTTATAGCCGGAATCCTCCATTTTCAAGCGAATAAATCGTCTTTTGCCCGCTTTTTTGGGAAAAACCGTTCCGGCATCCGGGCAAACGGAAACATGTGACGGCATTTTTCCCCTCGTCGACATGGGAATATGAACAGGGCGGCGATCACAGCGAAAGATCGTCGTCGTCCTCGTTCACTGTGGCGGTGCGCGGCGCGGAACGGCCGACAAGACTGCCGGAACCCGACCCGCCGCCGGAGGAAGCGGAACGCACCACGCGCCAGATCGGACCGTAGGGATTGAAGGAAGGAGACGGAAGCTTGCCGTTGCGGGAGCCGTTCGGCTGTTCCGGCAGATCCAAAGTCGTCCGGAAGAGCGTGTACGGCTCCGGATTCGATTCGCTGAAATGACCGCTCGCATCAAGCTGCTCCACAAACAGCATCATGTTGAAGCTGCCGCCGGGGATTTCCGAAATGAGGATCTCAATGGGATAGACCTGGCCTTCCTGCACTTCAACCACAGGGCCTTTTGCGATGCCGTGCCGGTCGAAACCGGGGTCGTAGACGTCAAGCTTATGCCTGGAATACAGTTCGCTTTCCGAAATCGCCTGACGGTTGCTGTCCGAATTGAGATATCTGACCCAATCGTCATACGCTTCAAAACGTCTTCCGATGGAATACGAATACCATCCGTATTCGAACACGATCTTCTTGTTGAACCGGACGATCAGGACATCGTCGCCGAAGCCGACGAAACGGAACTTGCCGGAGAAGGGCGCGACCACGTTGCCGGAATAAATGCAGACCCACGCCGAAGGTCTCACTTCTTTCTCGCACTGGAACGCCGCAGGGGCTTCTTCCGCGTTGATCTGAACGGGGATATAGAAACAGGAGTTCCAAAGACGCGTGGACGAACAGTAATACTGGTCCAGAGCCGGATAATGGACCCGGCCTTCGTTGTCGTACTGCCTCTGCCAGGAGCCGTTCACGAATCTCCTCATGATCGGAAGGATGTCATGGTGCATGTTGGAGGAAGCGACTTCGGTCGGTCTGCGGTCCTTCGTCTGCTTCAGGTCGTAGAACACCCCTTGCAGCATGCCTTTCAGGTTGCCGCGTCCGTCCCCATCCCCGCCGTCGCCCATCTTGCCGCCGCCGGGGCGTCCGAACGGCAGCACGCCCTGAAGCTTCAGCGCGGAATTGTTGTCCGGGATCGTCAGAGGCGTCGAAATATCGATGTCGGTCATCATCTCCACCTCCGAAACGCCCACATCTTCCATCTGCTGGTTATTGGACTCGTAGCGGTCGAGATTCGGGCTTGACGTATCCATCACCGTCATGTCGGACGGCATGGGCTCCTCCTCGGGCGGAGGCAGCACGGGCTCCATTTCCGTGATCTGAACGGGGTCGATGTCGTCCTTCACCGCGTTCGGAGCAATAAACACCAGCGTGCCGAGCAGCACGATCAGCAGGATATGAAACGCAAGCGAAAAGACCGGCCCCGTGAGGTGCTGGCGGACAACATCCGACCAGTTCGCCGGGGCGACCGGGACATCCATCTGTTCCTGTTGTTCCTGCGGGATTTCAGGTTCTGTCATGGGAAACCGTCCATGTCTGTAAATTCTTCCGCGGGCGAAAAAGCGGAGGGGGTGAACCGCTCGCGGTCTGTTCTATTCTAAATATACATGCGGAGACCGGCAATGTCAACCCGGAACGGACGAAAAAACAACCTCGAAAACAGAAAAAAAGTGATTCTATCGTTCCGCAAACGTTAAGCTAACTTCAAAAAGGGAACGATTGAATCAAAAAAACCGTTTCCGCCTGAAAACAAAGGTGGAAACGGCTGAAAGACAGAGACGCCGCGGACAGTCGCCGGAGAGCTTCCGTCCGCAGAGTTCGATGGCAGAAACGATTACTTGCCGTTGACGAGGACTTCGGCGATCTGGACGGCGTTCAGGGCGGCGCCCTTCAGGAGCTGGTCGCCGCTGATGAAGATGTCGAGGCCGCGCTTGTCGTCGCGGGAGATGTCCTGGCGGATGCGGCCGACGAGCACGTCGTACATGCCGGTGGCTTCCATGGGCATCGGGTAGATCTTGTTTTCGGGATCGTCGCGGAGCTGGACGCCGGGCGCGGCGGCGAGGATGGCGCGTGCCTCCTCGGGCGTGATCTCGTTCTCGAATTCGAGGTTGATGGACTCGGAGTGGGCGCGCATCACGGGGACGCGGACGCTGGTGCAGGAGATCTTCACGTTCGGCAGGTGCATGATCTTGCGCGTCTCGTTCACCATCTTCATCTCTTCCTTGGTGTAGCCGTTCGGCTGGAAGACGTCGATGTGCGGGAAGAGGTTGAACGCGATCTGCTGCGCCATGACCTTGACCTCGGCCGGCTTGCCGTCGAGGATCGCGCGGGTCTGCTCCATGAGCTCGTTCATGGCCTTTTGGCCGCCGCCGGACGCCGCCTGATAGGTGGAGACGACCATGCGGCGCAGGCCTTTCGCCTTGTGGAGCGGCCAGACCGGAGCACACATAATGGCGGTGGTGCAGTTCGGGTTCGCGATGACGCCCTTGTGCAGGAAGACGTCGGCGGCGTTGACCTCAGGCACCACCAGCGGCACGTCGTCCTCCATGCGGAACGCGCTGGAGTTGTCGATCATGACGGCGCCCGCGGCCGTGACAGCAGCGCGGAACTGCTTGGAGATGGAGGCGCCCGCGCTGAAGAGGGCGATGTCCACGCCCTTGAACGAATCTTCGGTCATCTCTTCGACCGCGATGGTCTCGCCGTGGAACTTGAACGTCTTGCCGACGGAGCGCGCGGATGCGAGGAGTTTGAGGTTCTTGACGGGGAAGTTGCGCTTCTCAAGTGTGAGGAGCATTTCGACGCCGACCGCGCCGGTGGCGCCGGCGATCGCGACATTGACAGGATTTGCCATGTTTCGGGACTCTCCAAATATCGTTAAGTTGGTTCAGGGAACGATCTTATGATCTGCGTTTATTCCGGCTGCCGCCAGGCTCGTTTCGCGGCCCCCGGATCCATCCGGGAAAGACGCATGTTCGCCTCGGAAAAGCAGCTGGAATTCAAGCACATCTTATTACTATACAATCCCAACCGCTTTTTTTCAAGTGAATCGTGTTTTTTTCGCGCAAAAAAACGGACCCCGAAAAGGAGTCCGTTTCATAGATCGTTTGACGGGAAAAACCGCAGGTCAGGCTTTCTTCGCCGGAGCTTTCGGAGCGGGAGCAGCCGGGGCCTTCGCTTTCTTCGCGGTTTTCGCCTTCTTCGGAGCTTTGGCCTTCGCAGGAGCTTTGGCCTTCGCAGGAGCGTTCACTGCTTTTTCAGCTTTCGGCGCTTTTTCGGCTTTCGGCGCGGCTTCCGCTTTCTTCTCGCCGGCCTTGCGGCCGCGCTTCGCGGGAACGGCGGATTTCTTCCTGCCGACGGGCTTCTGCGCGGGGAGTTCTTCCGGCGCTTTTTCCGCCACGAGGGCATAGAGTTTGCGCTTGCCGAGCTTCGTCAATGCGCTGAACGCCTCGATCTGGTTCGGGCGCGGACGGTTCTTGCCGATCTCCCAGTGGCTGATGGTGAACGGAGTCACGTCGAGCAGCTTCGCAAGCGCTTTCTGGGAGATGGAGTATTTCTTGCGGAACTTCGCGATGGACTTCGGGGAGAAACGCGCTTTGCGGCCTTTTGCGGCCTGAGCGGGGGCGTCCTGTTTCTTTTCGACGGCGGGAGCTGCAGCGGAAACAGCCTGTTTCTTTTCTAATTCGCCGATACGTTTCTGAAGCGCATTGATCGTTTTTTTCTGCTCGCTGATTTTTTCGTCAAGCGCTTTGAGTTCTTTGCGGGCCAGACGGCGCACTTCATCCTGGAAGCTCTGTTTGAAGTCAGGCATTTTGTTTTCCTTTCAACCGCGCGGGTTTCGTTTTGTTTGATTATTTGGACAAAAAGATTTTTGTTGATCTTTATTTTCAATAAATATACTCCCGTTTTTTGAAAAAGCAAGTGTCAATTATTGAAAACGGTATTTTTTTGTTGTTTTTTTGTTGTTATATCCCGCGGATGCAATCGGCGGAAACAACAGGCAGGCAAAACGATTTAAAACATGCAGAGGAGAAAACGATCGGCGGTCCGCTGTTTCGAAAAAAACATATTTTTCGCGGAATATGCCGAAAAAAAAGGACAACGACGACTTCAGCCGTCAGGCGGCGTCAGCTTGAAGTCCGGCAGCTCGTCGCGGCCGGAAAAGCGGACACAATAAAGCAGCTGATGCCACCGCAATAGAAAAAACGTTTTTCAGCGGTTCCTGTTGTTTTTTCCGTCGGGGATGACCCATTTGCCCGCATCCACGCCGAGCGCCAGCAGAAGCATCTCCGCTCCGGTAAGCAGCATCAGGAGCGCCGCGGTCCAGGAAATGGCGGCGACACCGATGAACGGCGCCACGACCAGCAGAATGCCGATCAGCGCGGCGACCAGCCCGGATGCCGGCAGCACGATCTGCCCGAACCGCTTCTGAACCGAAAGAATGCCCCAGACACCCGTGAAGATCAGCCACACGCCGAACACGATCATCAGGAACATGTCGAAGATCAGCGGCCAGATCAGCATGCCGATCCCGACCGCGCCGAGCAGCACGAAAAGCAGTACCAGCGCGGCCGAACCGCGTCCGCTCGGCCCCGCCATCAGGAAGGACGCGATCGCAAACAGCAGCAGCACGCCGCCGACGACCATCGTGACCGCGGTCAGGATGAGCACGGGATTGTAAAGTCCGGCAAGTCCGAGGAGAAAAAGGATCAGCCCGCGCAGAAGCAGGACCGGCCGGGTGGCGTGGAACGAAAAAACTTTCTGCGGAAAGGTATAAAGTCTTTCCCAAACTCTGTCTTTCATGTTATCAGCTCCGTCTTTACTGTTTGTTCGTCTTTCCGCCGCTCAACACCGGCACGCCCAGCAGTCTGAATACCAGCGCGAGCATCCCGATTCCGGAGATCAGGAGCAGGACCGCGACGATCGTGGAAAAGGCCGCCAGTCCCGCGAACGGCGCAACGACGAGCAGGACACCGATCAGGATCAACAGGATTCCCGAACCGGACAGGAAAAAACGGCTCGGGGAAACGGACGCGGAAGCAAGTTCGCTCACGCCCGTGGCGATCAGCCAGACGCCGAGCACGACCGCGATCAGCACGTCCGTCTCCACCGGTTTGACGATCATCGCGATCCCTGCGGCGCACAGCAGAAGCGACCAGAAAACGCCGAGGTAACGGCGGCATGCGAACGTCAGAAACAGTGCGCCCGCGGCGTCAAGCAGCAGAAGGAAGCCGAGGACGATCGTGGCAGCGGCCGCGCTCCAGATCGGATGGAACAGGCCGGCCAGTCCGAGAACAAAAAAGACAATTCCGCGCATCAGAAGTGCAAAACAGTTCGCGTGGAAAAACAGCATTCTCCGGGGAAAGAGGAAATTGCTTTCGTACGTTTGATTCTGCATGGTCTCCGTTCCTGTTTTTCTACTCCAAAAGGGATTCGGAATGAAATGACAGTATATTAATATAGCTCTTAAAACATGCTTTTGCAAACACGCTTTTTCAAGTTTGTATAATTTAATTTGACCGGATTGCTTGATTTTTGTTCCGCGCGGAAGTATATTTTTCGAGACTGGAATGACATTTTTCCGCTTCACGATCATGACGCCTTTTCCGCACAATTCGCCGCCCGACAACTCGACGCCGCTCCTGATGCACTGCTGCTGCGGCCCATGCGCCGCCGGAAGCATCGCGCCCGTGCTGGAGATGAAACGCGGCCTCACGCTGCTGTTCTCCAATTCCAACCTCGACACCGAGGCGGAGTATCTGCGGCGGCTGGACGCGCTGAAGACGCTTGCCGACTATTACGGCCTGCGTGTGGAAACCGACCCGTGGGATCACGAAGGCTGGCTCAAATTCGTCTCCGTCGTGCCGAACTATGCGAACTGCCCGGAACGCGGCGAACGCTGCCGGCGGTGTTTCCTGTGGCAGCTCACCCGCACCTCGGAGTTTGCGGAAAAGACCGGCGCGCACTTCACCACCACGCTCACGCTCGGCCCGCAGAAGGATTCGCACGTGATTCACGAGATCGGCGCGAGGTGGGCCGAGTTCGAACCGTGGGACTTCAAGAAGGGCGGCGGCGGGATGCGTTCGCTCGCGCTCTGCCGTCAGCTCAATCTTTACAGGCAGAACTATTGCGGCTGCGAGTTTTCGAAGCGCCGCGAGCAATGCTGACACAGTGTGCGGCTCGTTTGGGCGTTATCTAACGTCTTTTTTATCCCGTTTGAACAAAAAATATATGCTTTTGTCTAAAACTAATATGGCGGAATCGCTTTCGCATGGTATATTTTTGACAAATCGTATTTCATCGACATGTTTCAAACTCAAATCGTACTAGTCTCAGGAGGTACATCCATGAAACTCCCGATCCGTTGTCTCTCCGCCGCGGGCGTCGCGCTCGCCGCTGCCGCCACGCTCTCCGCCGCCGATTTCCACGACTGGGCCCCGACCCCGCCGATGGGCTGGAACAGCTTCGACTGCTTCGGCCTCAGCCTGACCGAAGCCCAGGCGAAGGAACAGGCGGAAGCCATGATCAAACAGCTGAAGCCGTTCGGCTGGGACGTCTTCGTGATCGACCACCAGTGGTACAACGACAATCAGAAAGGCTTCCAGAGCGACATCCGCCACGAATTCGCCATGGACGAATACGGCCGTTTCATCCCGGCGCCGGTTCGCTTCCCGAGCTCAAAGGACGGCAAGGGGCTGAAGCCGCTCGCCGACTACATGCACGAACGCGGATTGAAGATCGGCGTGCACCTCATGCGCGGCATCCCGCGCCAGGCCGTCCGCGAGAATACGAAAGTGAAAGGCACGGACTACCGCGCGCAGGACATCGTGAACATGCGCAGCACCTGCCCGTGGAACCAGGACATGTACGGCGTGGACATGAGCAAGCCGGGCGCGCAGGAATACTACGACTCCGTGTTCGAGCAGTTCGCCGAGTGGGGCCTCGACTTCATCAAGATCGACGACCTCTCCCGCCCGTACGCCACGGCCGAGATCGAGGGCATCCGCAAGGCAATCGACAAGTGCGGCCGCCCGATCATCCTCAGCCTCTCCCCCGGCGACACGCCCATCCAGAACGGCGCTCACGCGGACAAGCACGCGAACATGTGGCGCGTATCCGACGACTTCTGGGACCGCTGGGAACCCCTCCGCGGCATGTTCGGCCGTCTGCACCGCTGGGAACCCTACCGCATCAAAGGCTCCTGGCCGGACGCCGACATGCTCCCGTTCGGCATCATCGAGTTCACGCGTCCGACCAACTTCACGCACGATGAAATGCAGCTCTGCTTCACTCTCTGGTCCATCGCGCGCTCGCCGCTCATCCTCGGCGCGGACATGACCAAGCTCGACGACTGGACGCTGAAGCTCCTCACGAACAAGGAGGTCATCGCGATCAACCAGTGCAGCGAGAACAACCGCCAGCTCAAGCAGGACGGCGACCTGATCGTCTGGACCGCCGACGTCCCCGGCAGCAAAGACAAATACCTCGCGTTCTTCAACACCGGCACGTCCGAATACAACAAATACGACCGCCGCAAAGCCCTCGCCGAAAGCCCCGGCGTCGGGTTGCAGGGCATCCCGGAAGCCGAACTCAGCGTGAACATCGCCGGATCGAAGATCCTCGCGCTCGCGGTCGTCGACAACGGCTACGGCTCCAGCTACAGCCATTCCGCCTGGATCCAGCCCGAGATCTCCGGTCCCGCCGGCACGAAGAAGCTCGTCGACATGCAGTGGTCCTCCGCCCACGCGGGCTGGGGCGCGGTCCGCAACGGCCTCACCAGCGACGGTCAGGCCATCGACGGCATCGGTACGCACGCGCTGTCGCTCATCGTCTACAAGCTCCCGGAAGGCTACGACACGTTCAAGACCAAGGTCAAGCTCGTCGACAACAGCGATTCCCGCAACCGCCTGAAATTCCTCGTGCTCGACGAAAAGGCGTTCGAGCAGCCCTCGCCCGAAACGAGCGACATTTCGGTGAACCTCGCCGAACTCGGTTTCTCCGGCAAGGTCGCCGTCCGCGACCTCTGGGAAGGCAAGGAAATCGGGACCGCCGAGGGCACGTTCACCTGCGAAAAGCTCTCGTGCCACGCCACGAAGCTCTACCGCCTCTCCCCCGCGAAGTGATCAGTTTTCAATCATAAGGAACCTACCATGAAACGAATCACCAAGACCGCTCTCTTCGCCGGCATGGCGCTCGCATCCTCCGCGCTCCTCGCCGGGAATCCGCTCATCACCGACGTCTTCACCGCCGACCCGGCCCCGCTCGTGGACGGCGACACCGTCTACCTCTACACCACGCACGACGAGGCTCCGCCGCGCCAGTGGCTCGTCATGAACGACTGGCTCTGCTATTCCTCGAAGGACATGGTGAACTGGAAGGCGCACGGCCCCGTCGCCAGCAAGGACACGTTCGAATGGGGCACCCACGACGCATGGGCCGCCCAGACGATCAAGAAAGACGGCAAATACTGGCTCTACGTCACGCTCTGCGGCAAGGGCCAGTACAGCGGACGCGCCATCGGCGTCGCCGTCTCCGACAAGCCCGAAGGTCCGTTCAAGGACGCCATCGGCAAGCCGCTCGTGTGGGACAGCATGACGCCCGGCCCCGTCGGCTGGGACGACATGGACCCGACGATCTTCATCGACGACGACGGCACGCCGTGGCTCGCGTGGGGGCATACCATGCTCTACGTCGCGAAGCTCAAGCCGAACATGATCGAGCTTGACGGCGAGATCAGGATGATGCGCCTGCCGAACTACACCGAGGGGCCGTGGCTCTTCAAGCGCAACGGCGTCTACTACATGATCTACGTCTCCCACATCCTGAACGGTTTCAACGAAATGGCGTCCTACGCCACCGCGACCAGCATGGAAGGCCCGTGGACGCCGCGCGGAATCATGTGCCGCGACACGAAGAACTCCAACTGCATCCACCCCGGCGTCGCCGAGTTCAAGGGCAACTGGTATTTCTTCTACCTGAACGGCGCGCTCACGCTCGCGAACGGCGAAAAGGGCGATTCCCAGCACCGCAGCGTCTGCCTCGACTACATGTATTTCAACCCCGACGGCACGATCCAGATGGTCGAGCAGACCGACAAGGGCACCGAGGCCCCGCCGAAGACCGCCGAACAGATCGCCGCCGCCGTCCCGAAGGGCGAGATCAAAAAGCTCGAGCCATACCCGAACATCCATGCCTACGGCGGCAATCCCACGCCCAAACTCCGTACTGTGACAGAGATGAACGAGCTGACCTGGACCGGACGAGCGAACACATGGGGCGGCCTGCCGGTTGTGTCCACCATGAAGACGCCGTTCCGCGACTGCACCGTGCGCACCGGATTTTACGAGAACGGCGGCTGCGAGACCATCGGGCAGACCTTCGTCGCGCCCCGAAATATGATGCTCCACACCATCGAACTTTACGTCGGCGACGGCGAGATCACCCGCGAACAGCCTCAGCACGCCATCAAAATCGCACTCTACGACATCACCGGAACCGACCCGAACGCGGACACCTATACCGTCGGCGAAAACCTCTTCAAATCCGTCGACGGACGCGAACCGGAATTCATCTACACGCCGCAGGGACCGGACAAACTGCTGATCAATCTGGGCACGAACGACGGACTTGGCGCCGACAAGGTCCCGTTGAAGGAAGGGCACACCTATGTCTTCGAGCTTCAGGCCCCGCGCAGGACGTTCCCGATCAGCTGGTTCCGTTCCGAGAAGGACCTCTATCCGCAGGGCGCGGCCTACCGCAACCGCCGCAAGATCACGAACCGTGAACGCACTTCCGGCGATTTCGCATTCGCGATCTATCCATACCAAGGATAATCCGCCCTGCCCTCCCCGGCCGTGTTTTCCATGAAATCACCTCCGGGAAACACACTTAAAAACATCGAATCTCCGGCAGATTCATCCCTGCCGGAGCTTTTCATTTAAACAATAACAGCCTTGAGGCTTTCATGCTTGGAGCATGCCGTCGATATCCGCAAACGCGTTTTCGAGGCGTTCGGTGTGATACCCCCAGTAATTGTCGTAGATCGTCTGCGTGATCTGCTTCCGGTCCCACTCTTTCAGGATATCCCCGGTTTTCGCGTTGCGGTATGCCGCGTAGTGTTCGAGCAGATAGATAAAAAAAGCCATTTCTTCGGACATGTTCATTCTCCCCGGATGTAAACGGAATTGCGGGGATCGCCCGTGACTTTTTCAGCCTCCCAGATATCGAAGACACCGCCTGCGCCGAACATCGTCAGACCGGCCTCCTCGTCTTCCAGCAGTTCATGGGTCCGGGAGGACACGAACAGGCGCAGCGCATCCATCTGGGAATAACCGTATTTTTCCGCTATCATCTTGACAACCTCGCGGTCATAATAATCCGTAATGCTCGGGTCAAGCTTTTTCATCGGAGCGCCTCCTTGAAGACCAGACGCGCCAGCGCGGTTTCCGTTTTGAACGCGTACTGGTCTTTCAGTTTTTGCGGAAGAAGCAGCCGGATGGCGATGTCTTCCGGGAAATAGCCGTTCAGATAATCATTGACGGTCCGGATCGCCTGATCGTTCGCCACAGGACCGATGATGATGTCGTACTGATCGTCCACGGGCTGTCCGGTCCGGTTCGCGGAAACAAAACGGAGCCATGCACGGTCCGGCGCGGCGAATCTCAGGATTTTCAGCTTCGGCAACGATTCGGGATCAAATTCGTAAACAGAGACGGTCGCGCTGCCGGTTCCCCGGTTTTTCGCAGTATGGGCCGCCCATTTTCCGGCCTGTTCCAGATCGCTTGTCAGGTAAAACGCGGTTCCGAAATCAAGCATTCGTTTCGCAGGCATCAGACAAGGCTTTTCAACCGTCATGTTGCTGCCGTGGTATAAGAGCATTTTCAGGACTCCGTTTCTTTTTTTATCCATGAGCTAATATAGCAGAATCAGAACGAAAATCAAGCACTGGAATCTTTTTTTTGAGAAAAACGGACATCAACCGGTAAACAGACGTTGTTTTTTCTCAAAATATGCTTGATTTTTACCGGTTCAGGCGGTATAATATGCAAGTGACGGGACACGGCGGACAATGCGCCGCCGGACGCTTCTGCTTCTCTCCATCCCCCTCTGAAAGGACACGCTCATGAAACGCCGCTTCACGACCGGAATCGCGCTCTGCTTCGCCGCAGCCGTCTGCCTCGCCTCCGCCTCGGATTCCCTTGATGAGATCATTCAGGCCGCCGAGAAGGAGGCAAATGACGAAGCTGTTGCTGCGGCCCGCAAGGCCAGGACGCCCGTCCCCGAGGAGAGGATCCGGCTGTCCGTGTCCGACATGCGCGTCGAGTATCACGGCAGCCCCATCGGCATGGACGAACCGAAGCCGCGGTTCAGCTACCGCGTGTCGCCGGTCGGGGGCGCGTGGACCGTGCTCGATCCCGAGACCACGCCGCCGAAACACCAGACCGCCCGCCGGATCGTGGTGAAGGAGAAGAAATCCGGGCGTCAGGTGTGGGATTCCGGCTGGGTCGAGTCCGGCGAGACCATCCAGATCGAATACGAAGGCGAACCGCTCAAGCCGTTCACGGCCTACACCTGGACCGTGACGGTGAAGGACGAGAAAGGCCGCATATCCGAATCGGACGAGACCTGCACGGGCCCGTATTACTTCACCTCCACGTTCGAAACCGGTTTTCTCGGCACGCCGTGGGAGGCGGAATGGATCGGCACGGAGCCGCACAGCGAAAACCTTCAGCCCGTGCCGGTCTTCCGCGGCGAAGCACCGTCCGTACCGGACGCGGTGGAGGCCCGTTTGTACATCACCGCGCTCGGGCTCTACAAGCCGTACCTGAACAATCGGGACATTTTCGAGGAAACGACGACCTCCTCTCTCTCCTCCGGCGACCCCGTCTGCATGACGCCCGGCTGGACCGACTACTACCACCGCGTGCAGTATCAGGCGTACGACGTGACGGAGCTGATCGGGAAAAACACGAAGAACGTCCTCACGATCTACCTCGCCGAAGGCTGGTACGCGGGCCGCATCTCGCGTCTCTGGAGCGACGGCAACAAGCCCACCTACGGCGACCAGCCGCTCCTCAAGGCCGAGCTCCACATCCGGCGCGCGGACGGCTCGGTCGTGAAGCTCGTCACGGGCAAGGACTGGAAATACAAGGACAGCCGGTACGTCATGAGCGACATCTACGACGGCGAAACCTATGACTCCACGATCGACACCGCCGCCCGGCCGTTCAAGGACGCAGTCGTCTTTAAGTCGGAGGCACTGGACAGGATCGCGATCGAGTGGAATTCCGGCGAGTTCGTTCGCGAGCGGGAACGGCTTTCTCCGAAATCCATCCGCAAGCTCGACGACGGCACGTGGATCGTCGATTTCGGGCAGAATTTCACCGGACGCGAACGCATCAATCTCCACGGCAACGCGGAAAAAGGCGACGTGGTCCGCGTCCGCCACGCCGAAATGCTCAATCCCGACGGCACGCTCTACACCGACAATCTGCGCTCCGCGAAGGCCACGACCACCTATGTCTCCCAAGGCCATCACGAGATCGGCGTCTATGAACCGCAATTCACGTTCTACGGATTCCGCTACCTCGGCATCGAGGGCTGGCCAAATCGCTTGGGCGCCGAGACCATCGATTTCTTTTCGCGCGACTGTGTTTCCGCCGAAGCAGTCTATTCCGGCCTGAGGAAGACCGGCGACTTCACCTGCTCCGAACCGCTCCTGAACAAGCTGTTCCAGAACATCGTGTGGGGGCAGAAAAGCAATTTCCTCGACGTGCCGACCGACTGCCCGCAGCGCGACGAGCGCCTCGGATGGACCGCCGACACGCAGGTCTTCGCGAACGCCGCCACGTACAACATGGACGCCGCCGCGTTCTACACGAAATGGCTGCGCGACCTGAACCTGTGCCAGTCGCCGGAGGGCGGCTATCCGAGCTTCGCGCCCGACCAGTACCAGTACGCCGCCGCAAAAGACGACGATTTCTTCGGGTATGCCTCGGGCTGGAGCGACGCTGGGCTCATCGTGCCGTGGATTCTCTACACGAAATACGGCGACAAACGCGTCCTGGAGCTGTATTTCGACAACATGGTCAAGTGGCTCGATTTCCAGGAACGCAAATCCGGGGGCACATACATCATCGACAACGCCGTTTACGGTGACTGGCTGAACATGGACGCCGACCTCTCCAAGCCGTTCGTCTCCACGGCGTATTTCGCCGCCATGAACACCCTCGCCGCCCGCATCGCCCGCGCGATCGGACGCGAGGCAGACGCGCTCAAACGCGAGGAGGTCTTCCGCAAGACGAAGGAGGCGTTCCGCGCCCGGTTCATGGATGAAAACGGCGAGCTGAAGGAAAAGACGCAGACCGCCGCGCTGTTCGTGCTGGATTTCGGGCTCTGCGACGAAAAGGAACGCAAAAACGCCTTGGAGTTCCTCGTCACGGACATCACGGAAACGCGCAAGCTCCACCTCAGCACCGGATTCCTCGGCACGCCGCTGCTGCTCCGCGTGCTCACCGAAAACGGCCAGGTCGACCTCGCCTACAAGCTCCTGCTCCAGACCTCGTTCCCGTCGTGGCTCTACCCCGTCACGCAGGGCGCGACCACCATGTGGGAACGCTGGGACAGCTGGAATGAAGAGCGCGGCTTCGGCGACGTCTCCATGAACTCGTTCAACCACTATGCCTACGGCGCGGTCGCCGACTGGTTCTACGAAACGATCTGCGGCATCCGTCCGATCCCGGACGATCCTGCGGCGCGCGGGTTCAAGCGCTTCCGCCTGGAGCCGCAGCCGGGGCACGAGCTCAAATCCGCCTCCGCGCATTACGATTCCGCGTACGGCCGCATCGAATCCGGCTGGGAACGCCGCGAAAACGAACTCGTCTGGAACTTCACGGTCCCGTGCAACACCACGGCGGAAGTCGTATTCCCCTGCCCCGCCGACAAGGTCCCTGCTCACCCCGGCCTTACCCGCACGGAAAAAGGCAGCGTCTTCCTCGCCAAACCCGGCAAATATACGTTCACGCTCCCGCTGAACTGAACCCGCCCGCGTTCCGAGCTTCCCCCCCCCATCAAAGTTCCCCTGCCCCGTTCATCCTTCGCCGCCACGGAAAAACAGCTCCGAAACGACGCATTTTTTCCTTGACTTTTCCGGCAAACAAGATATAGTATACAGGACCATCATTTCAACCTCATTTTCAGCAAAGGAAAACACCATGGCGAACGAACTGGACGAACTGACCGGGCCCGTCAACGAGGCGGGGCGCGACGTGAACGTGATCGAAAAGCAGATCCCCGTGAAAGTCGGGATCGGCTCGACCATTTTCGAGATCATGCTGTGGGTGCTGGGCATCATTCCCGGCCTGATTTTCATGTTCATGAAGGTCCAGGCGAAGAACTATTTCCAGCAGCTCCAGCAGAAGATCCAGGCGGACGCC
Source organism: Victivallales bacterium (assembly GCA_016285335.1). The sequence continues at coordinate 19,123 of JAEEQO010000014.1, forward strand.
TCCCAGATCGACAACTACCTGGAGCAGCGCGTCCAGATCCTCCAGAACGTCGCCCCGCTGGTGAACAAGGCAATCGACCTCGACAAGGACGTCATGAAGTCCATCGCGGCGTTCCGCAGCGGCATGAACCCGGACGCGGACCGCAACGCCGTGAACCGGACGCTCGACGGCGCGTTCGCGCGGCTCTTCCCGCAGATCGAGGCGTACCCGGAGCTGAAGTCTCACGAGGCCATCGCCGACGCCATGCGCCAGAACAGCTATCTCCAGAAGGAGATCACCGCCGCCCGCACGCTCTACAACGACACCGTCACGCAGTGGAACACCGACATCTTCATGTGGCCGACCAAGATGATCGTCGCCGCCAGGTCCGGCTACACCACGCGCATCCCGTTCACGGCGTCGGCCGAGATGAAGGCACGCGCACGCGGCGTGTTCTTCTGAGCGCAGTCCTCTTCGCATCCATCCTCCACGGCGAATAATCCCTTGCGGCATGAACTACACCGAGGAGATCACCAGTCCCCTGGACGCCTACACGGGCCATTTCCGCCAGGCGAACGCCGAGGCGGCGGAAGCCGTTCTGAACGAGCTCATCCAGCTCGCGGGCATTGACGTCGAGGCGAACAAGTCGCTCTGCGGCGAGATCCATGAGCTGGAAAAAGGCATCAGGCAAGGCAGTTCGGAGTGCTCGAAAAAGAAGCTCCTGCGCGCGCTCCTGGTCCTGCTCTCCACGATCTGCGGCGCCCTGCCCCTCCTCGGGCTCGGACACCTCGCCCTCCCGAACGATCTTCCGGACCTCAAACTGCCGTTTTACGTTCATATCATCTCCGCCATCCTGTCCGCCGCGGGATTCTGGTATACCTTCAGGAAGCTCAATCCCGCGATCGCCGCACTGACCGGACGCCTGAAGAAACAAAAAGAGGAATGCGACAGGAAGATCGCCGCCGCCTGGGACCAGATGCGGGCGCTGAACGCGCTGTTCGACTGGAGCACGGTCGCGGAAGTCGTCCGCAGGACCGTGCCGAACATCGTGCTGGACAACTTCTTCTCGCGGGAGCGCCTGGACGACCTGAGAAACGTGTACGGATGGAGCGACGGCTTCAACCGCGACAAGTCGATCCTCTTCTGCCACAGCGGCGACCTGAACGGCAATCCGTTCGTGCTCGCCGAAAGCCTCGACTACCGCATGGGCACGAAGACCTACACCGGCTCGCTTTCGATCTCCTGGCAGGAACGCGAAACTTACACCGACTCCCAGGGGCACACCCGGACGCGCCTGGTCACGAAGCACGAGACGCTCCACGCCTCGGTCGAAAAGCCATGCCCCGAGTACCACAACGAAAAGTTCCTGATCTATGGCAACGAGGCCGCGCCCGACCTGTCGTTCACGCGGACGCCGACCGGACTCGCCGACGGCAGCCTGTTCGACAAGACGCGCCTCAAATGGCGCATGGATTCCCAGCGGGAAAAAGCGCGGAAAAACATCGAATACACCGTGACGTCGAACCGGGAGTTCAATGCCCTGTTCAACGCCGAAGACCGCGACCACGAGATCCAGTTCCGCCTGCTCTTCACGCCGCTGGCGCAGCAGGAAATGCTCAAGCTGCTCAAGGACAACGATGTGGGCTACGGCGACGATTTCACGTTCCGCAAACGCCGGAAGATCAACCTGATCGCGGCGGCGCATCTGCGCGACCTCGACATCTCCGCCTCGCCGGGCCTCTTCCGCCACTACGACCTGGAACGCGTCCGCGAGCTCTTCCTCTCCTACAACGCCGAGTTCTTCCGCGCGTTCTACTTCGCCATGGCGCCGCTCCTCGCCATCCCGCTGTACCAACAGACGCCCCCGCCGCGTTTCGGCACGGTATACGGGAAGAAACCCGGCTCCGTTTCGTTCTGGGAATGCGAATCGCTCGCGAACGCCCTCGGCGAGGAAGCGTTCAAGCACCCGGACTCCGTCACGCACAATCTCCTGAAAACGCGCCCGGAGGTGAAGCCGTCCGGCGACACGGTCGTCTCCGTGACGGCTTACGGATTCCGCGGCGAAAAGCACACCGACTACATCTCCAAGTACGGCGGCGATGGCTGCTGGCACGACGTCCCCGTGCACTGGATCAAGTACATCCCAGTGCAGAAGACTTCGCCGTTCGTGGTCCGCGAGACGCCCGAGGCAAGCCGCAGGGAGTTCAACATGAAGAAGGCGGACACGGCGGAATGGCGCGAGTTCTTCATGCGCTGGGGCATGGCACCCGCCGACGCGGCGTTCCGCAGGGGCGTCGTCTTCTGGAAGAAGTGAGCCTGTCAAGGCGGCGCCGCGGACGCAGCAGTCTTTTTTTCTCCGGTTTTGCCCTGCATCCGCCCGGACGATTTCAGACATATTGAAGCGGTTGCAAGTTCATTTTCTTCAAAATGTAAAATTCTTCTTTTTTTCTTTACTTTTTTTAACTTTCCGCTTGCTTTTTCCTCATTTCAGCAGTATAATACTTATCAATCACAAAGTTTTTCATCACGCAGCAGGAGAGGAATCCGACCATGCCGATGCTATACATTTTGGCGACCATTTCGCTGATCCAGATCATATTCTGTCTGAGCCGCCTTGACAGAAACTACAAGAAAATACAGAAGCTTTCCGAACAGCTCGACCGCCTGGAGGGCATGCTGTGGAATCTTTCTCAGGGTATGGAAACACGGAAACAGAATGCGCCGGATGCGAAGGCCGCCGCGCAGGCGCATGCCGCACCGGAAAAACAACCCGCGCCGCCGTCCGAACCGGAAGTCAGAATCCAGACGCCCGGCAGCGAGAAAACTGTTCCGGCTTTCCTGCTGAAGAAGGAAGACGAAGCGGCGTCCGTGTGGCCGTCCGACGTGAAGCCGACCGTACAAACGCCGGAAACGAAGCCGGAACAGAAACCGGAAATCGTCCGCGTCACAGCGGAAACGAAGCCGGAAACGAAGCCGGAAGCTCCCGCGCCTCAACCCGCACAACCCAAGCCGCAGCCCGCGCCTCAGCCGACGCCTCAAAAAGACGCCGCGTTTTCGTCCGAACGCCTTACGTCCCCTGTTTCCCCGGTGCCGCCTCCGAAAGCGAACGATCTTTCGCCCATCGAAGCCCGCACGCGGGAGGCGCTGTCGAAGATGTGGCAATGGCTCATCGTCGGCGAGGAATACCGTCCGGGCGGCTCGACGAAGGAATACGCCGTGGCGACCACGTGGATGCTCCGTTCGGCAGTTCTGCTGCTCGTGCTCGGCATCGCGTATTTCATCAAGTATTCGCACGAACGCAACCTGCTGCCGCCGGAACTCCGTCTGTCCATCGCGGTGGTGTTCGCGCTCGCGATCATCGCCGCCGGATGCAAACTGCTGAACGGAAAGAAATACCGCGTGATCGGGACCGCTCTGGCAGGTGTGGGCTTCGCCGGGCTTTACCTGTGCGTGTTCGCCAGCGTGTCGATCTATCATCTGCTGGACGTGTGGGTCGGGCTCGCCGGAATGATCGTGCTGACCGCCGCGGGCGCCGCGCTGGCGCTGCGGTTCGACTCCATGTTTCTGGCGATGCTGGCGGTCTGCGGCGGCTTCCTGGCTCCGATCCTGATGAACACCGGCTCCCGCAACCTCGCCGGGCTGTTCGGCTACATGACGGTCCTGGTCGCGGGTTCGCTCGTCGTCGCCCGCCGCCGGTCGTGGCAGGCCCTGAACATCCTGGCGTTCCTGTTCACGTGGGTCATCTACATCGCGGCGAAACCGTTCCCGCATAGCACAGGCCCCCATACCTACGTGGAACCCCTGGCGGCGTCCACGCAGTGGGCCTCGATCGGGGCCGTCGTCAACCGCGCCTACTTCATCGCAGCCGGGTTCGCCGTGGTGTTCTTCCTGGCGTTCTGCCTGCAGACCGTGGCATACAACCTCTTCACGCGACGGAAAGTGTCGCTACTGGAGCTCTCGTTCGCCGCGCTGAACGGCATCGTCTTCCTGTCGGTCACGCTGCCGCCGACCATCCTCATTTACGGGCGGGAATACGCGGCGATCATCACGTTCGCCGGCGCGATTGTGTATCTCATGCAGGTGTCGCTGCTGCTGAAGGCGAAGATGGAGGACCGCGCGCTGCTGCTGACGCTTCTGGTGTTCTCCTGCGGCCTGATCGCCCTCACGTTCCCGCTGCTGCTGAAGCAGGACCACCTTGCCGTGGCGTGGTCGGTGCAGGCGGCCGCGATGCTGTACATCGCATGCCGGACGAGGTCCGTCATCCTCGCCCGCCTGAGCTATGTCGTCTACATGATCGCCGCGGTGCGCCTGCTCGGGTTCGACCTGACGCACGGGTATTTCAGGCACTCGCAGGAATTCTGGACGCGCCTGACGAATTTCGGGTCCTACACGGCGGCGCTCGCGGGCGGCTTCTTCATGCTGAAACGCTATGCGGCAGAACTCCATGCCGGAGCGGCGGGCGAAGGTTCCGTCGGCCGTTATCCGAAGTCCTCGAAGGTCATGTTCTGGTGCATGTACTGCGTGAGCTTCATCATGATCGCCGGAGAGTTCACCTACTGGGAGCACCTGAAGATCAGCGGCGTCGTGGCGGCGGGCGCGCTTTACCTGCTGATCCTGGCGCTGATCCCGAAGCTGTTCCGGGAGAACACGCGCGGAATCGTCAATGTCGGCGCACTGCTCCTCATCATCTACCTCGGCTTCCTCTTCGTCGTATGCATTTCGCACCCTCGCGGCGGCGCTTCGGCGCAGGCGGTGCTGTGGCGTCTCTTCCCGAACCTGTGGTCCGTCGTAATCCTGGCGCTGGCGGGCATGTTCTTCGGACGACTCGCGCTTGAGGCGGATACGAAGGACAGCGTTGCTGCAAGCGCACGCAGCACCGCGTCGTTCTTCCTTGTGAGCGCGATGGCGTTCTGGTTCGTGTACAGCTCGGACGAGCTTTACTACCTCGTGCAGCACTACAGTTCGGCGGGCGGCGCGCGCATCGCGGTGTCGCTGCTGTGGGGGTTCTACGCGCTCATGATGCTGGCGTTCGGCATCCTTCGCGCGAAGAAGCCGTTCCGCATCGCCGCGCTTATTCTCTTCGCAGTCACGGTCCTGAAAATATTCTTCTACGATCTGGCGGGAACGCCCGCCATCTACCGCATTGCCGGGTGCATGGTCACGGGCGCGGCGCTCATCGCCGGCGCCTGGCTGTATGCCCGCTTTGAACAGAAAGGAGACAGCTCCGATGAACCTCGTTCCTGACCTGAAAAAACTCTGCACCGCCGGGGCGCTTTTCCTGTCCGCGGCAGTCCTTTCCGCCGTGGAGCCCGCCGACTTCCCGTTCTACAAGGACATCTCCGTCCCCGCAAGACAGACCTCCGGCGTCGCCGTTTACATGTTCGACATCGACGCGGAAATGTACCTCGAACTGAAGGACATGGACGGTCTCCGCATCTTCGCGCCGAACGGTTCGTCCTGTCCGCTCCTCTACGAATGGGTGATGGTGCGGGATTCGACCTGGACGGTCCAGCACAAGGTCAACACCTCGATCCGGCAGTTCGAAACGCTGCCCGACGGCTCGGTGCGGATCACGGTCTCCGCCTCGACCGGAAACGATCCGGGCACCGCGCTAACCAT
>JAEEQO010000198.1 GCA_016285335.1 Victivallales bacterium
TGCGGATTCTCGATTTCCGGCGGCGGTGGCGGCGGTCGCGGCGGCCGTCCCGGCGGAGGAGGCGGCGGATTCGGCGGCGGATTCGGCGGCGGTCCCGGCGGAGGCTGGGGCCAGCAGCCCGCGCAGCAGGGCGGCCTTCGCGTGAACGGCGTCCAGGGCGCGGCCAACATCGACGGCAGCCGTCTTCCGAAGGACAAGCCCGTGAAACTCGTCATCGTGGCGAGCCAGAAGGAACACCGTTTCGAAGTCTATGCGAACGGCGAACGCATCGCGCAGTCCCGCGCCAACAACGTGATCGGCGAGCCCACGTGGCGTCCGATGGCGATCGGCGCGGACGGCAACGGCAACAGCCGGTTCAACGGCCGCATCGACTATGTGGCGCTGTGGGACCGCGCACTCACCGCAGATGAGATCGCGAAGCTCTACTCCACCTCCGATGACGCCGCGGGTTATACCGACGCCAAGGCAAATTACTCCTGGGATGTCAAGGCCGCCAAGCCCATCACCGGCGGCGTGCCCCTCTTCCCCATCCGCGGCGTGAACGTCTCCAGCAACGCCCCCGCTCCGTCCGATCCGCTCACCGTCTGGTTCCGCCGCGTGCCCCAGCAGTGGACCGACATGATCCCCATCGGCAACGGCCACATGGGCGCGATGATCGCGGGACGCCCCGAGCGTGAATACCTCATCCTGAACGAGGACACCATCTGGGCGGGCGGCCCCTATGACCACCTGAACCCCGACGCCACGCCCGAAAAGCTCGCGCAGATGCGCCAGCTCATTTTCAGCGGCAGGGCGGACCAGGCCGGCAACATCGCGAACAGCAGCTTCATCTCCCGTCCGAGCGCCGAAATGGCATTCTCCGTGGCGGGCGCGCTCGGACTGGACCAGGAGACCGGAAACGGCGACGTGACCGGCTACATCCACAGCCTGAACATCCGCGAAGCCGTCGCCCAGACCAAGTTCACCCGCGACGGCGTGACCTACACCCGCGAGTATTTCGCCAGCTACCCTGACCGCGTGGTCGCCGTGCGCCTCACCGCCGACAAGCCCGCCAGCATCACCCTCTCCACCTTCCTCGGCACACCGCAGGACTTCCAGGCGGTCAAGACCGACGGCAACACCATGACCCTGACCGGCCGCACCATCGACTACAACGGCATCCCCGGCGCGACGAAGTTCCAGATGACCGGCAAGGTCTACAACCAGGGCGGCAAGCTCACCGCCGAACCGCGCGGCATCCGCGTGGAAAAGGCCGATTCCGTGGTCATCCTGGTCGACATCGAATCCTCCTTCAAGGCTTACAACGACGTCTCCGGCGATCCCGCGAAGCGCATCGACGACGTCTTCTCCAAGCTCACGAAGGTCGACTACGAGGCCATGAAGAAGAAACACGTCGCCGACTACCGCAACCTCTTCGACCGCGTGACGTTCGACCTCGGCGGCACCCCGTCCGACCAGCCCACCGACCAGCGCCTCAACGCCCGCAGACAGCAGGGCAACCAGCTCGATCCCGACCTGGCGTCCCTCTACTTCCAGTTCGGTCGCTACCTGCTGATCGCCAGCTCCCGTCCCGGCAGCCAGCCCGCGAACCTCCAGGGCATCTGGAGCGAAGAGGTGAACGTGCCGTGGCAGAGCAAGTACACCATCAACATCAACGCGGAAATGAATTACTGGCCCGCCGAGACCGCGAACCTCTCCGAGTGCCATGAGCCGCTCTTCGACATGATCCACGAGATGGTACCGAACGGCAAGAAGGCCGCGAAGAAGCTCTACAACGTCGACAACGGCTGGGTCGCCCACCACAACACCGACCTTTGGCGCCAGTGCGGTCCGATCGACTACTCGCCCACCGGCATGTGGCCCATGGGCGGCGCCTGGCTCTGCCTCCACTTCTGGGACCACTACGAGTTCACGCGCAACCTGGACGACCTCCGCAAGCACTACCCGGTCATGAAGGAATCCGTGAAGTTCTATCTCGACTTCCTCCAGCCCGACCCCAACCACGGCGGCGTCCTCGTCACCATCCCGTCCTACTCCCCCGAACAGGGCGGCCTCTGCGCCTCCCCGACCATGGACACCGGCATCCTGACCGCGCTCTTCCGCGCCACCATCGAGAGTTCGAAGCTCCTCAATGACGACCCGGCCTTCCGCGCGAAGATGGAAGAGACCATGAAGAAGTTCCCGCCGTTCAAGATCGGCTCCTGGGGCCAGCTCCGCGAATGGCAGGATGAGGAACGCGACGACAACCCGAACAACAAGCACCGCCACGTCTCCCACCTCTTCACCGTGTTCCCCGGCAACGTGATCCGCGCCAGCGACACCGACCTCTTCAATGCCGCGAAAGTCTCCCTGAACGCCCGCGGCGACGACGCCACCGGCTGGAGCATGGGCTGGAAGATCAACCTGTGGGCGCGCCTCCTCGACGGCGACCGCGCCTGGAGACTCGTCAGCAACCTCATCCACCCGAACAAGACCTACAACAACCTTTTCGACGCGCATCCGCCGTTCCAGATCGACGGCAACTTCGGCGGCGCGGCCGGTATGATCGAGATCCTGCTCCAGTCGCAGGAGACCACCGCCGACGGCAAGACCATCATCGACATCCTGCCCTGCCTCCCGAAGGCGCTCCCGAAGGGCAACGTCTCCGGCCTGAAGGCGCGCGGCAACGCCACGGTCGCCATCCAGTGGGAGAACGGCACGCTCGGCAAGGCCGTGATCTCCGACCTGACCGGCATCCCGCTCGCCGCACGCTACAACGGCAAGATCGTCGACCTCACCGGCAAGAAAGGCGCGGTCGAACTGACCGCCGCCAGCTTCAAATAAGTTCGATAGCCCGCACGGCTGTCTCCCGCGAAGGAGGCAGCCGTTTTTCTTCGGAACGCGCCTCATTCAACCTGATTCCAAGCTGAAAGATGATTCCCATGAAATTCCGCATCCCGTTCCTCAGTTTCAAGGCCGCCGCCGAGGTCTCGTGCGCCGTCGCCGCCGCCCTGATCTCGATCCAGTCGTTCGCCACGACGAATCCCGCCGTGCAGGAATACGCCCGCCGTGCCGCCGCAGAGGGCATCGTGCTGCTCAAAAACGACAACAACGCGCTCCCGCTCGGGCAGAACGGACCTCAGCCCGTCGCGTTCTTCGGCGTCACGCAGGTCCAGACCTTCCTCGTCGGCTACGGCTCGGGCGGCGACGTGAAGCCGCCGTACCGCACGACGCTTGCCGACGGCCTTGCCCGTCAGTCCGCCATCGTGCCCGACAAGGAGCTCCTCGACGCCTACACGAAGTGGGCGCAGGCGCATCCGCTCAATACGGGCGGCTGGGGCAACTGGCCGTTCTACGCGCCGGAAATGCCCCTCTCCGCCGAACAGATTCAGGCGGCGGCCAAACGCGCGGATACCGCCGTGATCGTGATCGGTCGCGCCGCGGGCGAGGACCGCGAATGCAAGCTCGAACCCGGCAGCTACTACCTCACCGACGCCGAGAAATCCCTGCTGAAGGAAGTCACCTCCGCATTCAGGAAGACCGTCGTCCTGCTGAACGTGGGCAACGTGATCGACATGGCGTGGGTGAAGGACTACAAGATCGACGCGCTCCTGTATGTCTGGCAGGGCGGCATGGAGACCGGCGACGCGATCGTGTCCGTGCTGAGCGGCGAGGAAACGCCCTCCGGCAAGCTCGCGTCCGCCATCGCGAACACCTATGAGGATTATCCGTCCGCGCGGAGTTTCGGCGGCCGCGACTTCAACAACTACACCGAGGATATCTACGTCGGCTACCGCTACTTCGAGACGTTCGCCCCGGAAAAGGTCATGTATCCCTTCGGATTCGGCCTCAGCTACACCACGTTCGACATCTCCGGCGTGACCGTGAAATCCGCCGATCTCGTGAAGGACGGCGTGACCGTCGAGGCCACCGTGAGGAACACCGGGACGAAGTTCCGCGGGCGTGAAGTCGTGCAGGTCTACTGCGGCGCGCCGCAGGGCAAGCTCGGCAAGCCCGCGAAAGTCCTCGTCGCCTACGGAAAGACAAGCCCGCTCGGCCCCGCGCCTTTTTCTCCAATTTTGGACGGCGGATCCGTGAAACTCACCTTCAAGATTCCGGCAAAGGTTTTTGCTTCGTTCGACGACAGCGGCGCGACCGGGCATCAGGCGGCATGGGTCCTCGAACCCGGCAAGTACACGTTCTACGTCGGGAACAGCAGCCGCGACGCGAAGGAATGCGGCAGTATCGAGCTCGGCGAACTCGCCGTGATCGAACAGCTCGAACCCGCCCTCGCCATCGCCTCGGAAGACGTCGCGTTCGACCGCATAAAGCCGGTCGAAGAAAACGGAAAGCTCGTCCCCGGCACGGAACGCGTCCCCGTCTCGAAAGTCGACCTCGCCGCCCGCGTGAAGGAACGCCTCCCGAAGGCCATTCCGGAAACCGGCGACAGGGGCATCAAGCTCATCGACGTGAAGCAGGGCAAAAACACGCTGGACGAGTTCGTCGCCCAGCTCACGCCTGCCGAGATCGAAACGCTGCTCCGCGGCGACGGCGGCATGAACAGTCCGCTCGGCCCCGCCGGAAACGCCTCGGTCTTCGGCGGCACCATCCAGAGCCTCCGCGACAAGGGCGTCCCCCCCATCCCGACCTGCGACGGCCCCTCCGGCCTGCGTCTCTCCGCGAACGCCTCGCTCCTGCCCATCGGCTCGCTGCTCGCCTGCACGTGGAACAACGAACTCGTCGAGCAGATGTATTACCAGATCGGCGTGGAGATGGACAAGAACGGCGTCGACTGCATCCTCGGCCCCGGCATGAACATCCACCGCAATCCGCTCTGCGGACGCAACTTCGAGTATTTCTCCGAAGACCCGCTCCTCACCGGGCTCATGGCGGCGTCCATGACGCGCGGCATTCAGTCCGCCGGCGCGTCCACCGTGCCGAAGCACTTCGCCCTGAACAACCAGGAGACCAACCGCAACTACAACGATTCGCGCTGCTCCGAACGCGCCCTCCGCGAGATCTATCTCCGGGCGTTTGAGATCTGCGTGAAGGTCGGCAAGCCCTACAACATCATGGGCAGCTACAACAAGATCAACAGCTTCTGGAACTACTACAACTACGACCTGAACACCACCATCCTGCGCGGCCAGTGGGGCTGGACCGGCTCCCTCATGACCGACTGGTGGGCGC
>JAEEQO010000199.1 GCA_016285335.1 Victivallales bacterium
AGGAAACGAAACAATAACATGCAAAACGAGGCGAATCCATGAAACTGTGCATGATCGGAATGCGGGGACACTCCTGCTACGTCTTTGAAAGCCTGAACGAAATCCCCGGGATCGAGCTCGCGGCGGTCTCCGCCGGCTGCCCGGAGGATTTGCCCGCGCCCCTGCTCGAAAACGCCGCGAAATGCGGATTCGCGCCGCGCGTGTATGACGACTGGCGGGAAATGCTCGACCGCGAGAAGCCGGACGTGCTCAGCATCGACGGCAAATACGACCTGCATGCGGAAATGTGCGTGGAGGCCGCCCGCCGGAACATCCACATCTTCTGCGAGAAACCGATCGCGCTCACGCTGGACTCGCTCGACGCCATCGAAGCCGCGCTCGAAACGAGCTCCAGCAAGCTTGTCTCCATGGTCGGGCTCCGCTACGATCCTGCCATGTACCACGCCCACCGCCTCGTCTCATCCGGCGCGATCGGCAAAGTCAAGCTCATCTACGCCCAGAAATCCTACCGCCTCGGGACGCGCCCCGATTTCTACAAGAAACGCGAGACCTACGGCGGCACGATCCCGTGGGTCGGCAGTCACGCGCTCGACTGGATCATGTGGTTCGCCGACAGCGGATTCGCCTCGGTCGCCGCCACGCAGACCTGCGAGGACAACTTCGGCAACGGCTCCATGGAGATCGCCGCACAGGCCATCTTCACCATGAAGTCCGGCGCGCTCGCCGAGGCCAGCATCGAATACCTCCGCCCGGCCGCCGCGCCGTCCCACGGCGATGACCGCGTCCGCGTAGCGGGGACCTCCGGCGTGATCGAGGTCCGCGACGGGCATATCATCCTCATCGACGCCGCCGGACAGCGCACGATCGAGCCGGACACGCCCGACCGCAAGATCTTCTCCGACTTCGTGTTCGGGCTGGAGGGCAAACGCGAATGCCTCGTGGACAACCGCCAGTCGTTCGACCTGACCCGGGCGTGCCTGCTGACGCGTCAGGCGGCGGACGACGGGATCATCATCCGTTTCTGAGTTCAACTGCACATAATCGCAACCTCGAAAGGAATCCATGCCATGTCTCTTCCCAAAACAGCCGTCGTCGGCGTCCGCGGGTTCGCCACCATGTATGTCCGCCACTTCGTCCGCCTGCAGGACGCTGGCAAAATCGACTGGGCCGCCGCCGTGGTGCGGTCCCCGGAGAAAGCCCCGGAGGAAGTCGCCACGCTCAAATCGCGCGGCGTCCGCATCTTCCCGGACACGGCGTCCATGTACGACGCGATCCCGGACCTCGCGCTCGTCGGCCTCCCGGTCGGCATCGAGTTCCACGAGCCCATGACCTGCGAGGCGCTGTCGCGCGGCGTGAACGTGCTGGTGGAAAAGCCGGTCTCCACGACCGTGGCGTCCGTCGACCGCATGATCGCCGCCGCAAATGCGCATCCCGGGCTCTCCGTGACCGTCGGATTCCAGCACATGGCAGACCGCAACATCCGCCTCATCAAGCAGACGATCCTGTCCGGCAGGCTCGGCAGAATCCAGTCCATTCGGTTCCATGGCTTCTGGCCGCGCGGCGACGCCTACTACGGACGCAACAACTGGGCGGGAAAGATCGCCTCGCCGTCTACCGGCGCGCTCATCCTTGATTCCCCGGCGAACAACGCCTTCGCGCACTACCTGAACATCGCGCTCTTCCTCGCGGCGGACAAGTTCGAAGCCACGGCGGAACCGACTGTCACCGCCGCGCGGCTTCTGCGCGCCAGACGCTCCATCGAGACGTTCGACACCTGCGCGATCGACTTCACCGCGGGCGGCGTCCCCGTCTCCGCGTTCCTCACGCACACGTGCCTCGACACCACGGAGCCGCACATCGTCGTGCAGTGTTCCGAGGGGCGCGCCGACTGGGAGCTGAACGGCGAATGGTCGATCCGCGACGCGAACGGCGACCTGATCGCGGGCGGCCCGGACGGCGACTGCTACGGCACGATGTTCGACGATGTGGTCGCGAAGCTCGCCGATCCCTCCGTCTTCACGTGTTCCGTCGCGATGGCGCGCAATCACGCTGCGCTCATTGAGGCGCTGTACCGCGATTATCAGGTCGAGGAGATCCCCGAAGCGCTCATCCATCGCCGGGAATCCGACGGACAGCTGTATGTCGACGGCCTGCTCGACTACGGCAGGGAGTGCTCCTCACGCGGCGTCGCGAACGCCGGGCCTTTCCCCCGCTGAGATCCGCACTGCCCGGCAGGAAGACAGAGCCTGATTCGCCGCGGCTGTTTTTACGTGATGGAAACGGCCTGCGCGACGCCCTTGTCATTTCCGCAGCCAAGTCCTCCTGGCATGGCGGTGGTGTGGCGGGCTTTGTTTCGCGTCTCATAGGTCATTCGTTTATTCAAGCTTGTTTTCACCAGGCACGTGTCGTGCGAGTCGTGTTTTCAGTGCTGAAAGAAAGCAGGATGTTTTATGCTTTTTTGCTTGCAATTCCGTCGAATAGAGTGTATCTTATCTTGTACTGATTAGTGTTTTGGGTCCTGTCAATACGAGGTCACCATGAAAAAACTTTTCTATCTTCTTGCTGTTCTGTTTGTCGGTATCGCTTCCACCCTCATGACGTCCTGTTCCAAAAGCGACAAGGACAAGCCCCTGATCGTCGCCTGCGAAGCAACCTCCTCGCCATACTGTTACTACCTCAACACGAACGTGGATCCGCCGGTTGCCGGCATCGACGTTGACCTGGTGGAGGAGATCGGAAAAGCCCTGGGGCGTCCGGTTCAGTTCAAGATCGTTCCGTTCCAGAATGTTTTCACGCTCGTTTCCTCAGGCGAGGCCGACATCGGTATCTCCGCGATCACGATTACCCCGGAACGGGCCAAACGTGTTCTTTTTTCGACCGTCTACGACACCACCACGCAAGTCGCTGTCGTGCCCAAAGATTCCGACATCACGGACGAAGCCGCGTTGAAGGAGGTCAGTGTCGCCGCGCAGGAGGGGACCACCGACCTGGAATATCTGCGTGATGTCATCAAACCGAGAGTCGTCCTGCCCTATCTGACTCAGGAGGACGTCAACGCCGCGCTTTCCGACCGCAGGGCCGATGCCGCCGTCATAGATCAACTGATAGCCGAGATCCTGGTCCGGAGAACCGGGGACGATTTCAGGATCAACCCGGAGCCGTTATGCCAAGTGCAGTATGGTCTTATTTTCAATAAGGGAAATACCGGGCTTGCGGAATCCGCCAATGCCGTGATCGAAAAGTTCAAGGCCTCCGGCGAGCTTCTCAAAAGCCGCGAAAAGCATATGGAGGAGCTCTGGACGCATCCCGGCTACGGTGCGATGATTGATGAATATAACGGAGTCAAGCCGTTCGTCGTCTGCCTCGATCCTTCGTTCGCTCCGTTTGCGTTCATGAACCGGAACCGCCTGGCCGGTGTGGACATCGAAATGGCGGAAGCGATCGCCGAGGAACTCAAACGTCCGGTCCAGTTCAGGATCGTGCCGTTCTCCGAAATTCTGCCCCTCGTGATCAACGGCGCCGCCGACATGGGAACGTCGGGCATCTCCATCACGCCGGAACGCTCCTCGATGATCCTTTTCTCCAATCCCTATGAAAAAACCACCCGGAAAATCCTTGTGAAGGAAGGATCCAAACTCAGCAGGATCTCCGATCTGGACGGCAAGGTCATCGGGGCCGAGAAGGGCACGACGAACGAGGAATATGCCGTCGACAAGCTTCATGCAAAAAAGACGGTCCACTACGATAATGCCGAGGAAGGCATCAGGGGGCTGCTCAATAACGAGATCGACGCCTACGTCGACGATGAGAGCGAAATCGAGTTTGCCATGGAGAAACACAAAGCCCCGGTCAAGATGATGCAGGTCGTCATTCGCCCGGAGGAATACGGATTCGCGTTCCGCCTGGGCAATGCCGAGGCGAAGGCCGCCGCGGACAGGGTCATCGAAGCGAAACGCCGGAACGGCGACCTTCAGGCGCTCTTCCGCAAATACACCTCCATCTACAAGACGATCGGCCTGGACAACATCTGATCCGCCGACATTACCGTCAACGGAGAATAATCGGATTTCGTCCCGGTGCGCTTTCCGCCGTTCGAAATCCCCCGTGATGCGCGAATTGAGCTCGCGGATGCGCTCGGCACGGTCGTGTTCAGCGTGCGGATCGGTCCCTCTTTCACGTCATTGAGCCGTCCTGGTGTTTCGTGCCCGGACGGCTGATGCTCCGATCTTTCAGAAAGTGCAGTGCCCGGCCCGTCCGCCGAGTTCAGAAAAGGTCGAGGAACCAGTTCTTTTTCTTAGTCTTCAGCAGGGATTTCCGCACCATGCAGATTTCGCTCTGGTCGGTCGTCACACAATCCATCACGGAGCCGGAGAACCCGGGCACCCCTTCCGGGATCGCGCGGTTCACGACCTCCGTGGCGGAGCGTTCGACCTGAAGCGGCGGATCGTCGCCGCCGTCGGGGAACGTGAAGAAGACTTCGAGCTTGAAATCGTAGCCGGGGATGTTGGCGGATTCGGCCAGGAAATACACACGCTGGGCGGCGATGCCGGACGCATTGTCCTTCGTTGCGTTGTTGTAAGTCGCCGTAGCCGTGACCCGGTCTTCGGCGAGTTCAAGTCCGTTGGCCTTGATCGCATCCAGCATCGGCTTCGCGGAAGCGGTCCATTTGCCGCCCGGCTTCACCTTGCGCGTTTTGCCGAGATAATCCTCGGGACGGTCCAGAGGGGCGGCGAACATGGACGCGATCAGACGGCGCGCACCGGGCAGCATCTCCCGGATCTCCTTCGCGGTCTTTCCCGCGGAGGCTTCGGCGGAGCCGCCGCCGAGCACGGAAGCCGCGGCATCCGTATCCGTGCCGAGGGGGATGTCCCGCAGGTTCACGCCGGAGGAACGCACGATGGCGGTCATGCCCGCGAGCGGAGCATAATCGGTCTTCACGCCGTCGACGACCTGGGAAAGCATCTCGACCTTGAACTGGACCACGAGCGGGTCGAGCGACTGGTAGACGAGCTCGCCGACCGCATGGACCTCGTGCGTCTCGCGGCGGCGCGGCGGATTGTTGATCCCGACCAGCTTCATCCGGTAGGTGCGGACCTGCCGGGAGTTCACGGAGATCACATACGTCTCGCCGACTTTCGGGC
>JAEEQO010000200.1 GCA_016285335.1 Victivallales bacterium
AACCGCGCGCCGCCGCTGATGCCGTGGGCGATCAAGACCGTGATGGCGTCCGGGTTCGGCTCGGAAATCGTCGGCAGGGCAATTTCGCAGTTCCTCGGGTCGCTGATCCCCGTCGTCGGCTTTTTCTTCACTCTGAGGATCAGCCGGAACATCCGCATTGCGCTTCTGGCGGCGTTCATCCTGGTGATCCAGCCCGATCTCGTGACGTTTTCCGTTCAGCCGCAGCGCGAGAACTTCTACCTCCTGTTCCACGCCATCCTGCTTATGGCAGCGACGGACGCGGTCCTGAACGATTCCACGCTGGAATGGGGCGTCTGCGGCATCCTGCTCTCCCTTGCCGTCTTCTGCCGCCACGAAGCGCTCGAATTCGCCATACTTGTGCCGTTCGCCCTGCTCCTGCTGTGCTTCTTCAAAAAGATCAGCCTGAAGCAGGTGTTCGTCCGGTCTGCCGTTTTCTTCGGGGTTTTCGCCCTGACGTTCCTTCTTCTGCTGTCCTTCGTCGATTTCGACTACAAGTTCTTCTTCAGCCCGTGGAAGATCGTCGCATTGTTCAACCGGGCCCTTCAAGCCCTTCGCAGGTGATCTTTGAGAGGGAACGGCAATGCTTGACACATCGAACAGAAAAACATCGACGGCCCTGAAGATCGCCGGCATCATCCTGGCGGTCGTCTACGTCCTGCTGCTGGTGATGTTCAAGGGATTTGAGAATCTTCCGAAAGGATTGAACGAAGTCGTCTTCGTCTGGGCGGCCATCAGCGTCTTTCTGTTTCTGCGCCATCAAAACGAACTGAAAGACAAGGCATATCTCTACATCAGCCTCATCATCATCGCGTTCATGGCGTTCTGGCGGGTATTCTTCCTGAACATTTCCTCAAGGTATTCGTCCGGGCTGATCCTTCCGTTTGCCATCTTCGCGTCCTTTTTCCTGTTCAACGGCCTCAGCAAACGCCGCCGTCCGCTCGTCCGGCTCGCGCTGCTAGCGGCCATCGTCGGATCGTCCATCTGCCTGTTCTGCATGAACTTCAACGGGCTGACCCGAAACCATTACTGCGACATCGTGGCGGAGATCTTCTCCGGCATTGACGCCACGAGGGAAAACCATATTTTTGCCGTAGAGAAGGAAAACTTTTTCCGCATCGGCGTGATCGGCGGCCTTGACAGAGCCGACATGGAGGCGATAGATGACGACATCACCTTCGACGAATATCTCGCCGGCTACACGCGGGTGTACCCTGACACCATTGTGAATTTTTTGTCGAGAGGGGCCCATGCGGAACCGGAAAAGAGCGGATACAAGCTCACGAAGATCGTCTCCCTGTGCGAAAACCCCAAAAAACAGAAGTACCGGATTCTTTATACCATTACCCCGGATTCCGCAAACCGGTGCGCCCTGATCCCGGAAAACGGGATCGTGCCGCAGCCGTCCGGTCTGCTGGAAAACGGCGGCTTCGAGGTCCTGGATCCCCCGGAGGGATCCGCCGCGAAGCTCGGGCTGTGTCTGCCGGAGGGAGCCGCGCCCCCCGCGGAAGGTTTCAGGACGCCCCGGAATGCGTATTTCTTCATGCCGCCCCCGAAAAAAACAAAACTGCAAGCAATGCTGGAAGTCCCGTGGGAATGGCTGGCGAAAATCGTCCAGTCCAAGCAGCCGAAACGCCCGCCGGAATGCAACGTGTTTACGGGCTCCGCGATCGACGGAAACAATTCCGCCCGGATCCGGACGCCGGGCCTTCCTGCCCGCCTGATGTTCGAACGGCGGTTCCCGGACGGGACTTACGAATGCTCCATGCTGGTCCGCGGGAGCAGGGGAACGGAGATCACCGTGCTTTGCGACGAGTGCCGGAACGGCGAACGGAAGATCGTTCCGGTCGCAACCGCCATTCTGACGGACAGACGTCTGTACCGGATCGCGGCCCGGTTCAACGTCGAGGGGCTCGCCGAGGGCGATTCCTTCCAGTTCGGCGTGGAGGTCGCGAAGGGCGAAGCCGACATCGACGACGTCACGCTGACGGAGGCTGCGCCTTCCCTGCCGAAGCGCCATGCTTCGCTTAAACCATAACGAGCGGCCGCGATCGCTTTTTCTCAGAAAGGAGTCTTTTTTCAATGCACCTCATCCTCTCTTTTCTCCTGGCGATCATCCTTCTGGCGGGGATCCTGCCGAGTGCCTCCGCCGCGCCGGTCAAGCTGACGATCCTGCAGACGACCGACATCCACGGCGAAACCGGTGATGCGAAAAGGCCCGGCCTGCTTCAGATCGCCGGCGTCGCGGAAAGCCTGAAGCCGGACCTCTGGATCGACTGCGGCGATCTCACGCAGGGTTCGTACTCCGCGACGATGGACGACGGCGCGTCGATGGTGGAGGCGCTGAACGCCGCCGGATGCGACGTCTGGGTGCCGGGGAACCACGATTTCGACTATGGTGTGAAGACGCTGGCGAAACGGACCGGGGCGTTCCGCGGGAGCGTGCTGGCGGGCAACATGAAGTCGACAGCCGCGCCCATGAAGGCGTCGGACTGGAAGATGTTCGAACGCAAGGGCGTCAGGATCGCGGTCATCGGCATCGTGCCGCCGTATCTCGGGCTGTGGATCGAACCGGAGCGTCTGACCGGGCTTCAGCTGGAATCGCCGGACGCCGCGCTGGAACGCCTCATGCCGAAAGTGATGGCGGCGAAACCGGACGTGATCGTGCTGGCGATCCATCTGGGCGAGTT
Source organism: Victivallales bacterium (assembly GCA_016285335.1). Next base: position 2,709 of record JAEEQO010000200.1, read on the forward strand.
CATCGCGGGCAGGCTCAACCCGGACGGCAAGTTCAGGAACATGGCGTCGCTGTCCTCGAAATACCCTCAGATCGACCTGATCCTGGCGGGGCATTCGCACCAGACGGAGCCGGGCAAACGCCTTTATCCGGGCGCGTGGTTCGTCCAGGCCCCGCCGCTCGGAGCCGGATGCGCGCAGATCACGGTCGAAGTCGACCCCGCGGCGAAGGGCGGCAAGGTGCTGTCCGTGACCTCGAAGATCGTGGAATGCGAAGGCCTGCCGGAGTCGAAGAAGCTGCTCCCCTTGCTTGATCCGATTCGGAAAAAAGCCGCCGAAGCGGGCAAACGCAAGGTCGCGCAACTTGATTTCGAGCTTGCGCCGATGAAAAACGGCATGAAACCGAACCGTCTGGCAGAACTCATCTGCCTGGCCATGGCGGAGGCGACCGGAGCGGACGCGGCGTTCTCCGGGACGCTGTCGAACTACAAAGTGTCGCCGGGCACGCTGAACGAACGCGAGCTTTTCCTGCTGGCGCCGTACGCGGACGCAGTCGAGGTGCGGAGCCTGACACCGGCTCGGATCCGGACGATCCTGAAGGAGCTTGAGACCAAGGAGAAGACCGCCGACTGCATGATGTATACGGGGATCACGATCCCGGACGGCATCGACGGTGCGCTTGTGCTTGGCAAAACCGGAAAACCGGTCCCCGAAACGGCCCGCATCAGGGTCGCGGTCAACGCCTACGACGCGCACGGAGCCGGAGGGCGTTATCCGAAGCTGAAGGAGATCATGGAGTCGGTCAAGCCGGACGACAGCAAGCCGAAGCCGGACGTCCGCGACGCCCTGCGCTCCTATCTTCGGAAACACTATCCTATCTCCGCCTCGCGCTGACCGGGAGGACAGGTCCTCCACTGAAGCAGTGTCGTGCTTCGCGACGGCACGAGGGCTGAAGGAAGCCCCGGCAGACTTCCACGAGGGGGCTTTTCAAAGTGGCAGAAACGGACCCGAAAGTTCCGCTCGGACACGAGTCGTTTTTCTAAAGAAAACGCGAGGTCGGTTTTTCTGCCCGTGTCGGTCCGCCGGGATGTTTTTTCGCATTTTTTTGCCGTTTTGATTTGCTTTTTCAAACCCGGGCGTGTATATTAATTTTCATGCAAGCAATTGCGGGGGCGTAGCTCAACTGGTTAGAGTGCCACCCTGTCACGGTGGATGTTGCGGGTTCGAATCCCGTCGCTCTCGCCATTTTTGTATCCGCATCATACAAAATGGCGTTTTTTTATGTCTTGATTTCAGGGGGAGCGGAGCATGGAAAAGATTCTTCAACATTTCTTCGGCTATCTGACCGCCGAACGCGGCCTCAGCCGGAATTCCGTTTCCGCCTATTCCTCCGACCTCGAGGATTTCGTCCACTGGCTCAACGCGCAGAATATCGCGTCGTTCGACGACGCCGGACGCGACGCCATCCTGGACTACCTCGAATACTGCCGGGACGAACGGGACCTGGAAACGGTCAGCATCGCGCGGCGTCTCGTGGCGATCAAGATCCTGTACCGCTATCTTTTCCGCGAACGCCTGATCGCGGCGGACGTGACGGACGTGATGGATTCGCCGAAGTTCTGGCGCATCCTGCCCGATTTCCTGAACGTTGCCGAGGTCGACGCCCTGCTCAACGCGTACCCCGTGAGGGCGCAGGAGCCGCTCACAATCCGCAACCGCTGCATCCTGGAGCTGCTGTATTCCTGCGGGCTCCGCGTCAGCGAATGCGTGAACCTCCGCTTCGGTTCCGTCCGGTTCGACGAACGCACCATCCGCGTGCTCGGCAAAGGCTCGAAGGAACGCATCGTGCCGATGGGCGAGGCGGCGATCCGCCAGCTGAAACGCTATCTGGAGAAAGCCCGGCCCGAACTCGCGAAAGACGGCTCCGCGCCGGAGCTTTTCCTGTCGAACCACGGAAAGAAGCTCGACCGCGAACGCGTCTGGATGATCGTGAAGGAGGCGGCGCGGATCGCGGGCATTACCAAGAACATCCATCCGCACACGCTCCGGCATTCCTTCGCGAGCCATCTGCTCGAAAACGGCGCCGACCTGCGCGTGATCCAGGAAATGCTCGGGCACGCCGACATCAGCACCACGCAGATCTACACGCACGTGGACGAGAACCGTCTGCTCGGCGTCTTCAACAAATTCCACCCCCGCGCCTGACCCGCCATGCTGAACCTGAAAGAACAGCTTCATTCGCCGTTCCGCCGCATGATCGTGCGGAACATCGCGCTCGCCCTGGTCGTCGGTCTCTGCCTGCTGTACGTTTCGCTCCGGGATTCCCGGCGGATGCACAGCGAGACCATCATGTTCTCCACCATGAGCACGTATGCCACGATCAACGTGAGCCATAAGGAGAAGATGAC
>JAEEQO010000201.1 GCA_016285335.1 Victivallales bacterium
TGCTGCAGTCCGGGAGCGCCGCGAGGGCTGCGCCGAGGATCGCCGCCACGAAGTAGTCGCGCAGGCCGATGCCGGACATGGTGGCGGGGATGAGCCCGGCGATGTTTCCGACCGTGATCGCCGCCACGATCGGGGCGAAGAGCGGCGCGAGCGACGCGGAGAACGCGAGGCAGACGCAGTAGAAGCACAGCCCGAGCACGAAATTTACGCCGAGGATGCTGGCGAGTACGCACACCACGATTTCACGGCCTGCGCCGCTGTACGAATCCAGCGCGTCGAGCAGTTTCGTCGAGAACCCGTGCGTGAGCTTCGCGCCGAGGTCCTCGCCCCAGCGGAAAAACGCGAGTTTTTCGAGTTGTTTGTGCAGGAAGATCACGGCGGCGGCGAGGAGTCCGGCGGCGGACCCGCCCAGCAGCACGAACGTCAGGGCTTTTGCTTTCGGGTCGGCGCCGTCCAGGTAGCGCCACGCGAACGGCAGCGCCAGAAACACGGTCAGGAAGATGCCGATCATGCCGGTGAACCGGTCCATCAGGATCGTGAAGACTCCGTCGAATTTCTGTCCTTTCGGCACGCGGTACGCGAGGAAGCCCGCGCGGATCACGTCGCCGCCGATCGCCCCGCCCGGCATCACCAGCGAGAAGAAAAATGACTGCGTGGTGAGGGAGAACGCGGAGAGGAGCGAGCACGGGATGCGGCGGTATGCCAGGAGCAGACGCCAGCGCCAGGCGTTCACGAAGAGGTGGAAGATGTAAAGCGCGAACGCGGCGGCGAGCCAGCCCCAGTTCAGCCCGGAGACGTCGAAGCCGTCGAATGTGCCGTGTTTCTTCGAGGTCCAGATGAGCGCGGCTACGATCCCGGCGGTGATCAGGATCTTCACAGCGTATTTCAGAAGCTCGACCGCCCTGTTTTCCCGGCATTCGTCCGGCGCGGCCGCGGGGGCGCCGCATTCCGGGGCGGCCTGCGGCTCCCGATACCCGTCGTTCTTCATGTTTTTCGGCATTTTTTCCGTTTCCGGGGTTGCTGTTTCCCGTTTCCGGGACTATATTTATTTCCTTAACTGAAAAATATACTGCTTTCCGCCGGATTTTTCAAATCCAAACCGGAAAACAGTCTTGATTTTAAGGAGTACGGATTTGAACGGACCAACGCTCAATTTGCTGTTTATCGGGGACGTCGTCGGAAAGGGCGGCCGCAAGGCCGTTCAGGCGCTCGTGCCGAAACTGAAACAGGAATACATGTGCACGTTCGTGATCGCGAACGGCGAGAACTGCGCCGCGGGCGCGGGGCTGAACCAGTCCTGCCTGCGGGAAATGAGCAATGTGGACGTTTTCACGTCCGGCGACCACACGTGGGACCGCAAGGAGTTCGAGGACGAGATCCGCGGCATGAAGAACGTGGTGCGCCCGGCGAACATGAGCAAGCTCCAGCCGGGGCGCGGTTGGCTTTACACGCGGAATCCGGCGGGCGGCGAAGTGGCGGTGATCTCGCTGATGGGCAAGGTGTTCATGAAGGACAGCGCGTACTGCCCGTTCGAGACCGCCGAACAGGTCCTGACGCAGATCCCGGTCACGTGCAAGTGCATCATCGTCGACATCCACGCGGAGGCCACCAGCGAAAAGGCGGCGCTCGCGTGGTTCCTGGACGGCCGTGTGACAGCCGTCATCGGCACCCACACCCACGTTCAGACCGCCGATGCCCGCATCCTGCCCGGCGGAACGGCGTTCCTGAGCGACGTCGGCATGGTCGGTGCCCAGGACTCCATTCTCGGGCGCGCCGTGCCGGACGTGATCGCGAAGTTCCGCACCGGGATGCCGCACAAGTTCCCCGTGGTGGAGACCGGGATCCGCCTGGACGCCGCCGTGATCCGCTACGACATGATGACCGGAAAGGCGCTGGAAATCAACCCTATATCCGTATTATATACCCCGGAGAACTGAACGATTTATCTTTGAACGCAACAGGAGACGAACATGAAGCATATCCCCGAAATCGACTGGAAACGCACCGATATTTTAATTCAGCTGGCGCTGGAGGAAGACCTCGGCGACCTCGGCGATACCACCACGAATTCCGTCATTCCCGCCGACCTGAGGGCTTCCGCGGTGCTCATCGCGAAGGAGGACCTCATATGCGCCGGCCTGCCCGTCGCGGAACGCCTCTTCCGCACGCTCGATCCGGAGATCGTGTTCACGGCGAAGGTGAAGGAGGGCGAGGAATGTCCGCGCGGGACCATCATGGCGGAGATTTCCGGCCCGGCACGCGTGCTTCTGACCGGGGAACGCACCGCACTGAACTTCCTGCAGCGTCTGTGCGGCGTCGCGACGGCGTCGCACAAATATCAGGAAGTCGCCGGGACCCGCGCGAAGATCCTGGACACCCGCAAGACCACGCCCGGCTGGCGCAACCTCGAAAAATACGCCGTGGCGGTCGGCGGCGCGTACAACCACCGAATCGGCCTGTACGACCGCATCATGATCAAGGACAACCACCGCGAACTCGCCGGCATGGAGGGCAAGGGCGGCATCCTGCGGTCCGTCCGCCGCGCCCGCGAAATGTACCCGCAGCTTGAGATCGAGGTCGAGGTCGATTCCCTGGACGAGCTCGACGAGGCGCTGCTTTCCGGCGCGGAATACATCCTGCTCGACAACATGAACAACGAGCAGGTCCTGCAGGCCGTCGAACTCACCGGAAACAAGGCGCGGCTGGAGGCCAGTGGCAATGTCACGCTCACGCGCATTCCGTCGCTCTCCGAGACCGGCGTGGACTTCATCTCCTCCGGCGCGCTCACGCATTCCGTGAAAGCCTGCGACATCTCCATGGACATCAAGATATAAACGGCATCCTTTTGTTCCGTTCCGGAAAGCAGATCCTGTCTTATTTGCCCAAAAGCCGGATAGACTTCGGAAAGTCCGAAACGTTCAAATCGGCTTTGCCGAGCGCGGCATGACCGGAGGAAAGGAACTTCGTTTGAAGTTCGTCCCTGTATATGCGCCTGAGTTCGTTTTGGAACGTTTCGGCGGAGACTTTCCTCAGATTCGGATTTGATACGGTTTGCCAGAGCAGACCGATAGAGTCGAAAATATTCGACCAATTCGGGAAAAGGCATTTCTGAACATCGAACAACTTTCTGAGTTTTTCCGGCGAGTTCAAAAGATACACTTTCCCCCGTGCTATTCCGTCGACGGAAGAGACATAGCCGCCCGCCGCCAGTTCCTCCAGAACGTCCTGAACCGATTTCCAGGAAAAGCCGCTGCGGTCCACGATGTCCTGTACCGTGCATCGGGTCGAGGTCAGCAGAATCAGGATCGTCTCCGCGCGGGCGGAAATCCCGAGAAGCCCCCGCATCCGGAGAAGAAGCGCAGCCGTCCTGTTCGGAAGTTTTGCCGGTATCTTTTCCGAATTGCGTCTCCTGTTCCGGGAAAAGCCGCAGTCGAGGGCGAGCTTGTCCCCGGTGGGAATGAAACTTTGGGGGACATCGTCCTGATCGCGGAACAACGCGGCAGATGCGGTCGTTCCCCGTTTGTAGTCCTCCGCCGGCTTTTTCCAGCGGGAAGGATCGGTTTCCGCCGCGACTGCTGCCATGTAGCCGAGCGAGGCGGTGTCTTTCACCGTTGCTTTTCCGTGGAGCGCCTTCAGCCGCTGGATGTTGATTTGGGATGAATGGACCTGCAGCCAGTCCAGGATCAGGTCGTAAAGCCGCTGGTCGTATCGGGCGAATCCGGCGGAGAAGAGAAGCAGCGCTTCCGGGTCGAGAACGGTTTCCGGGGCGGAGGCCGACATCTGCCCGGGGATCCCCAGTGCCGTCCATTGAGCCCAGAGCAGATCCTGAATGGATGCGAATAATTGTATTTTATATTCTTGCGCTGACATCGGACCACCCCAGTTTTTGGAACATATCCTTCAGAATCTCCCGGAATCCGGGCGAAATATCTATTGTCAGACACCATTTTGCCGCGGCGACCAGTTCGTCTTCGGTCGGGGATAACTGTTTCAAATCCGCCACATGGTATCCCCCGCGGTCCGCCGACGCAAACGTCTTGAAATAGATCTGGTCGATCCGGTCGATGTAATAGACCACGAGCTTATCGCCGATCACGACGGAATGAAGCCGGTTCCCGAACCCGTCGGGCAACCCCATTTTGAATTGGACCGCCGGTCCGTTGTTCAGCCAGTCGTGAGGAAGGTTCATGATCTGTTCCACGCGTTCGGCTGCCTTGAGAAGATAATCCGGCAGAGGCTCCGAATCGAGCAGTGTCCCATCCCGCATCATGGCCACAATATCCACATCCTGAGTCGTCCTCGCGACAAGGGACATCGCGATTAGCGCGGATCCTCCGCAGACAACGATTTCGGTTCGCGGAGAATCCATTAGAACAAGCTGCTCGTTCAGCAGCCGAAGCGCATGATCCAGTTTTGATCTGTCGATAGGTTTTTCCATGGGATGCTTTTTTGTGGGGTTAAATAAAATATAAACTTGGTTTTAATAAAATATACACCGGGTTTTAATAAAATCAAGCTGACGCTTTGTTTTTTCCTTGGTTTTTTATGAAATCCTGTTCCTGAGAGGGGTAATCCGGTGTTGCTTGCGGATATGCAGTCGGTCCGATCCGTCCGCCGTTACTGTTTCTTCGGCAGGTGATCCAGCACGATCTTCGGCGGCGCCGAGTTCAACTTGTCCAGCTTGCGATAGAGGTCCATGGTCTTCTGCGGGATCATCCGTCCGAGGGAACGGTAGTGTTTTCCCAGGGCGTTGATGAACGCCAGCGTCTTGTCGGGCGACTGGCCTTTGAAACGTTCCACGGCGGTCTCGAAGGTCTCGAGGACTTCCTTGTGTCGTCTTGCCATGCTGAGGAGCAGGATCCTGTGTTCCCAGATGCCGTAGTCGTCCGGCGCGATTTCAAGTGCCTTTCCCGAGATGGCGAGGGAGAGTTCGGAGTCTTTCTGGTTGAGGAAGATCGCCGCGCCCATCAGGCCGAGGACCCATTTGCGGGTTTCGGGCCCGAGC